>JAFDAT010000044.1 GCA_019313725.1 Deltaproteobacteria bacterium | reverse complement strand
CGAACTGATGTAAAAGCCTGTTATAATGATATGATACTTTCTTTGTGTCGGGGCCGACACCTAAAACAGCGGATATAATTTCCCTTAACGGTATGATGCTTTGATAAATCGGTTTATTTTCAGGTAAAATTCCCTCTGCGCGGTCTGCCAGTTTTTCAACCCTGTACAAAACGCCGAGTGTCATTGGTTTTTCACAGACCGGGCAAATGCCGTTTTTGGCTCTGGTTTTATCCGGCCAAGAACGAATTCCACATTTCCGATGGCCATCCAGATGGTATTTACCCTCCTCCGGGTAAAATTCAAATGTACCTAAAAATGCATCCGAATCACATTTTTCCATTGCTCTGCGTATTTTACCGAAGGACAGATCCGTGTCGAAAATATTGGCCTCTCTCCCAAGTTTATTGGGTGAATGTGCATCTGAATTGGATATAAGGGTCAGGTCATCGAGAAATTTGATGCGCCGGTTCATCGGAGGATCTGAAGAAAGACCTGTTTCAACGGCAAATATATATTCGGTAAGGTCTTCAAAACATTCTTCAAGGGTGTCAAATCCCGATTTTGAACCCAATAGAGAAAACCAGGGTGTCCATATATGCGCAGGAATTAAAAAATTGTTGTCTGAATTATCCAGAACTATTTCGAGAAGATTTTTTGCATCGAGGCCCAGAATCGGTCTTCCATCGGAATTTATATTGCCTATTTTATCCAGTTTTGAATTGAATTGCTTAGCAATAGATAGGTCGGGAATAAAAACAAGGTTGTGGTTTTTCCTGGTTTTTCCATTCTTTTTGTATATGCTGCTTATCTCAGATGTCAGAATAAAACGAACATCGCCGCGGCAGGCCCCGGGAATGTGCTCATTCAACGGTTTGGCTATTTCCCTTTTCAGTTTAAAAAGACCCTCTTCTGCCGGGGACAGTTTTTTTTCAATTTCGGAAAACCAACCTGGATGTGTGAAGTCACCGGTACCGATTACGTTGATACCTTTTAATTGCGCTGAAATATATAGATTTTCAAGATCCGAATTTTTTGAAGTTGCACGAGAGTATTTTGAGTGTACGTGGAAGTCGGCAATAAATTTCATTTATTTATTCATTTGAAACGCTTACTTTAAAGTAAAATTTTCTTGTATACTTTTATCGAACAGGCTATATATCTTTATTTATAGATTGTTAAATACAATATATAGTATTTTCTCGTTATTCTCTTTTAAATTTTATTTATAAATTGTCAATAAGTTTCCCTTTATGAACAACTATAAATCAGCTTTAAATAACATCATCTTTATAAATAATTAATGAACATATTTATTGTAACAGTTTAATACACTTTAATATAATATAATCAATTAATTATAAAGTTATTAGTGTTATTGACAGTATATATATATTATTATTTATTAATTTAAATTAGGAAATAGATATGAAATTTACAATACAAAAAGGAGATATCCTGGATGTTCTGTCCAAAATACAGGGACTGACCAGCCGAAAAAGCAACCTGGCCATTACTGAAAATATCCTTATAAAAGCTTCGGATGCCGGAATTACTCTCATGGCCACTGATCTGGAAACAGGTCTCGAAGGCTATTACCCTGCAAAGGTTGAGAAACCTGGTTCCATCGCTATCAGTGCAAGAAAATTTTTCGAGATCGTCAGGGAATTTCCAAGTGATAATATAGATGTTAACGAAGTAGACAACCGATGGATTGAGATTGGAAATAAATCCATTCAATATAATATTGTCGGCATGGACCCGGATGATTTCCCCGATAACCCCAATATAGATGATGTCGTTTTTTTTGAAGTAGAATCAGCACCCTTGAAGAAAATAATAGAAAAAAGCATCATTATCAGCGGTGGAAGTGATGACAAAAGAGCCCATATAAATGGAGCCATGTTTGAAAAAATAGACGATACGGAAAAAAAGATAGTCAGAATCGTTTCAACCGATGGAAGCCGTTTGTCCAAGTGTGATCAGGTTCTTGAAAAAAATGTCGATCTTCCGGAAATGGATAAGATTATAATACCTAAAAAAGGGTTGAATGAAGTTGCCAAGTTCTTATCTTCGGAAGGGGTTGTCTCCATCGGGATTATGAATAATTATTTTATCGTCAAAAAAGATGCCGAAATCATCATTATCAGACTGCTGGAAGGGGAATTTCCTGAATATACCGATATTATAAAAAAGGATGATGCCTATAACATCATTATCGACAGAAACAGGATAACCATGCTGTTAAAGAGAATGTCTATTCTGTCATCAGAAAACTACAAGGGTGCCGTTTTTGATTTTAATGATAACCGGCTGCTTGTCAGTGCAACCAATCCTGAAATAGGTGAATCAAAAGAAGATATGGAGATTGAATTTGACAGAGAAAGGATCAATGTTGCCTTCAATCCTAAATATATAATTGAAATATTGAATGCAATAGAAGGAGAAAAAGTAGTGTTGAATATCCATAGTGAAGAAAAACCATGCATCATAGAAGGGGTGGATGATAAAAGCTATTTAAGCGTTATCATGCCGATGAGAATATAATGACAGAAAAATATGATGAAAGCAGTATTGATGTTCTGGAAGGTCTGGAACCGGTCAGGCTCAGGCCGTCCATGTATATTGGCAATGTGGATGTGGCGGGGCTTCATCATCTTGTCTATGAAGTTGTAGACAACAGTATCGATGAAGCCATGGCCGGATTTTGTAAAAATATTAAGGTTACCATTCATTCGGACAACAGCATCAGCGTCGAGGATGATGGCCGAGGAATTCCGGTGGGAATTCACAAGACCGAGAATGTACCTGCCGTAGAGGTTGTACTGACGAAACTGCACGCCGGCGGAAAATTTGACAACAATTCATACAAGGTTTCCGGCGGACTGCATGGGGTCGGTGTTTCGGTGGTCAATGCGTTGTCCGCTTTTCTTGAAGTGGAGGTTTATTTCGATAAAAATGTGTATTATCAAACCTTTGAACGTGGAATTAAAACCAGTGAATTAAAGAAAATAGGCAAAACTAGAAAAAAGGGAACCAAAATTCATTTCATTCCCGATGCGGATATATTCAACAGCGTTGTTTTCAATTACGATCTTTTGAGCCGAAAACTGCGGGAACTCGCTTTTTTAAACAAAGGCATCAAAATAGATATCAACGATGAACGTTCCGACAACCATGATGCGTTTTTTTACAAAGGGGGTATCGTTTCCTTTGTAGAATATGTGAACAGGCGTCACACACCACTGCACAAAGCTATATTTATAGAAGGTGAGCGCAACAACGTGCAGGTTGAAGTAGCGATTCAGTATAATGACACCTTTAAAGAAAAAATGTTTTCTTTTGCAAATAATATCAATACGGTAGAGGGGGGATTTCACCTCATAGGGTTCAAGGCGGGCTTGACCCGTACGTTGAATAATTATGTGACCAACGGAAATCTGCCAAAGACACTAGCCTCTAAAATAAGCGGTGATGATGTGAGAGAGGGGTTGGCTGCCATTATCAGTGTAAGGATAATGAATCCGCAGTTTGAAGGGCAGACCAAGACGAAGTTGGGCAACAGCGAAGTTAAAGGTCTGGTAGAGTCTCTCGTAAATGAAAAACTTGGAATATTTTTAGAAGAAAATCCTTCTATTGCTAAAAAAATTATTGCCAAGGCGGTTGAAGCTTCCAGAGCCAGGGATGCAGCGAAACGGGCTAGAGATCTTGCCAGAAGCAAAGGGTCGCTGATAGACTCCACGCTGCCGGGAAAACTGGCTGACTGCCAGATATCCGATCCTGCACAGCGAGAACTTTTTCTGGTGGAGGGAGATTCCGCCGGCGGGTCGGCAAAACAGGGCAGGGACAGAAAATTTCAGGCAATATTACCCTTGAAAGGAAAAATATTAAATGTTGAAAAAGCGCGCTTCGATAAAATTCTACGCAGCGAGGAAATAAAAAATATGATAACGGCACTGGGGACCGGTGTCGGTAGAGAAGAGTATGATATTGAAAAATTAAGGTACCACAAAATAATAATAATGACCGATGCGGATGTTGACGGTTCGCATATTCGCACGCTTCTATTGACTTTTTTTTATAGACAACTGCCCGAAATAATAGAAAAGGGTTATTTATATATTGCGCAACCCCCCCTGCTGAAGGTGGGCAAGGGAAAAAATGAATTTTACCTTAAAGACGAACGCGAATTTAACGATTATATTCTGAAAAGGGTTTGTGAAAAAAAAGATGTTACGACGGGCAGCAACGGGAATAAATTAGCCAACCATAAGCTTTTCGTATTTATTGGAAATTTGTCAGAGTATTATTCTGCGCTATCCAGCATGGAAATAAAGGGTATTTACCCGGATCTGGTCGAGCTTCTGGTTAATTGCGGTGTTGAAAACACCAAGTTTCTGCAGGACAGGCAAAAAATGGAATTTCTCGAAAAGCAGCTCCTGGCCAGCGGGTATGTTGTGGAAAAATTAAATTGGAACGAAGATCACGATGTATATGAAATGAGCATCATGCCTTCAGAAGAACTGAAAAAGGAAATATTGATAAAAAATCCGTTTATCAACACAGTAAAGCCGATAGCTATCGGTAGAAACCTTATTTATTCAGCTGATTTTCAAAAAGCGACCATCATAGGCAAAAAAATCTCCCGCTATAATACCCCACCATTTAGAGTAATTAACCGGGATGCCGATAAGATGAAGGATATTGAGGCCCTGGAATTTGAAAACAAGAGGGATCTGCTGAACCATTTGATTGAATCTGGAAAAAAAGGAATCAGTATCCAGCGCTATAAGGGTTTGGGGGAAATGAATCCCATTCAACTGTGGGAAACCACTATGAATCCGGAAAAAAGAAACATGCTGAAGGTCCGCATCGTGGATGCGGTTGAAACCGATGAAATATTTACCGTTCTTATGGGTGACGAGGTTGAACCTAGAAGAGAGTTTATCCAGAACAATGCTCTGGAGGTGAGTTCGCTGGATATATAAATAAAAAATTAAAAGCAGATATAAAGGGCGGCAAACCGATGTGGATTTGACGCCCTTTTTTAAGGAAGATGTTTGGAAAAAGTATGTTTTTTAAGGGGGAGGTCGGCGTGTTTGATTTTAGAGGAAAAACGGCACTGGTTACCGGCGGAACGACCGGGATTGGATTTTCCACCGCCATTATGCTGGCTAAAAATGGGGCCGGGGTAGCGGTGGTTGGAAGAGATGACAAGAAGGGAACGGAAGCGCTTGAGCAGCTGACGCAAATTAAAAAAGAAAATATTTATATAAAAGGCGACGTTTCCAAAACCGCCGACTGCCGGCGTATCGTTCAGGAAACGTCCTCTATGTTAGGCCGTTTGGATATTCTGGTGAACTCCGCAGGGGTCTTTATGGAAGGGCCCATAGAAACCGTCTCGGAAACGGACTATTACCGGATCATGGACATCAATGTAAAAGGAACGTTTTTCATGTGTAAATTCGTCTTGCCGGAATTGCGTAAAGCAGGCGGTGGATCCATTGTAAATGTTTCGTCTGATTCCGGGATCACGGGCAACACCCACGCGCCACTCTACTGCGCATCCAAGGGGGCGGTAACTATTTTTACAAAGGCTTTAGCGGTCGACGTTGCCAGGGAAAATATAAGGGTGAACTGCGTTTGCCCGGGTGATATTCAAACACCGATGCTGGACCGCGAAGCAGCGGTAGCCGAAAACCCGGAAACCTACAGAGCCAACATGGTGCGTCATTATCCGGCTGGCCGGGTGGGAAGGCCGGAGGAGGTCGCCGCCACTATATGTTTCCTATCTTCCCACATGGCCCCGTTTGTGGTGGGTGCTGCCTGGTCCATCGACGGCGGCTTGACATCCTTCAGCTATTAGTAAAATGCGCTATCGATTGTTATCGGACGGGGAACGCGGCAACCGAGAGATCTCCCTAAAGAATTTGTAAAAACGAACTGCGCGTCATTCCGGCACCCACGGAATCATTGAGAATAATCTTGGCTGATTTCTGTGCATCCAGGTTGCGATTAATGGGGAAACCGTTGATGGCATCCGGTTTAAGTGCGCCATTTGCCAGGTCGTAGGGCAACCGCTGCATACAGACAACCGAACAGTTGCCCCTTGCGTGGACATTTGTGATCATTTTGTTGGCCAGGTAGTCGACCACAGCTTTTTTGATATCGGGCGGGGCGCCATTTTTCATATCGGGGGCCAGCACCTTTTCCAGTGTCAGGGGAAGCATGGCAAAATTGGCCTGGTGCTCGATCAGGAGATCCAGGTCGTTTACCGAAAGATCGTTGTTGCCAAGAAGTGAATTTATGTGGTGTCTGGCGCCGCGCGTTGCGTAGAGAAAAACACCCTTGCCGTTCATATCGCCAAACACATCGTCATCGCGGGCTACAGCCTGAATGTAATCGCCAAAGCAACCATGGGTTATTGTTCGCGTATCGACGATACCCTTTTCCGGTTGGGCGAATACACGGGGTCCGCCGCTGTGGACGGCAACGTCAACCGATAAGTCAGCAGGCAGGAAGACGGACACTATTTTCTGGTATTTTCCCGACTGGATATAAGCCCGGGCAACGGTTTTAACCCACTGCGGGTCCCTGGAAAGGGTATTTATATCAAAGGCAAACGCATCGACGTTGCTGTCGTAAAGGTCCAGCATGCTTTTGAATCCGGAGGCCTGTTTAATCTGCTCTGGATACATTATTTCAACGAGACGATGCTGCAACCTGGCAGCCGTGGCCGGGACTCTGTGGGGAAGTGTGCCCAACTTGTTGTCAATAATGATGCCGTCAATTTTTTCATTTCCGTTCAGATTAAAAATGATTTGCGCCAGGTGGTTGAGGAAGTCGGGTTTCAGAGATTTCCGTGTGGCCCGGGTTTCGATGCTGTTTTCCGGTTGATGCATGCTTGCGGTTGTTTGCAGTGCCGTTGCCAGTGAATCGTCTCCGAAGATAATGTTGGACGTGTCCAGCGGGGAGAACGCTTTGCACCGATGAATATTTTCAGCCCCGACGATAATGGAGATATCGTCTTTCTGTAGGACGCCGGCCAGGGAAAGCATTAAAATCAACTCTACACCGACATTGTATCCCGGGCAACCGGCATAAAGATCGAAAGGTATCGCCGCCGGACAGGTGTCTTTGATAACGTCAAAGGGGTGCCGGATCAACGGGCCAACATCATATTTGTCATCCCCCACGTTTGTGGCACCGATGACGACCTTAATGCGAGCAGGGTCTATGTCCGAATTTTCCATAAGGTCTTTAAGGGCGGTGATGCCGATTCTTGTATCCTGGGGCGCAACCATGCGGGTGCGGATGCCGATGCGTTCTTCTATTGTTTTGCGGTTTACGGGAATATTGCCCTTAAAGAACAGGCCTTTATTTTCATACATGGCGTTGTCGGTGAGCGTGCCGCCGTTCCATGCGCCGTAACCGATGATTTGCAGCACTGATTTCATTGCCGAGTCAAGCTCCTTATTCAAAAATCTAATAAAAAACCGGTTGGCACTGTCGCCAAAAACAAGGCCCGTTTAAGCCCGAAAATTTCTATTGATTCTGAATATTACAAATGGGATGAAGAAGAAACGCTATTTACGCGGATTCCACCAATTGTTTTGTAAAAGTATTGTAAAAATAAAAATTGTCCTGCAACATTTTATGCAACGCGGCTTCGCCGCTAAAAAACCCTTCTATTAATAAAGATATCTGGACCGAGGGATAATACCGTAAAATATACATGTTGATTATTGCTATTTGGAAAGGAAACTACGGTGAATATACATATGATCAAGGCGCGGGACCTGCCGGATTTATGGTTTCAGGCGGTACATGATATTCTGGACGATGGCCGGCGATTTACCATTGATCGCGGGTCGTATGCCGGTCAGACCCGTTTGGAATATGACTATTTTTGCGGGCATGTGATCCATCCATACACCATGCCCCTGATCCCCGATATCCCGCCTTCCTGCGGGATCCCCAACCCCGTGGAAGAAGCTTATATTTATGGTGGTGATGGCTACGAACGATCCTATATCGAGTATTTAATGACCGGACACAAGGAACCCGGGGAATCCTACACCTATGGAGAGCGTCTGAGCCGTGCCCCGATCACCGGAAACAAGCTCGACTGGTGGCATGCCGACAACCAGGAGATCATCGACAAGCGTGATGTGGACGGGAAGATCGTTTTCGAAGAGGACGGGGTTCTGTATCTAAACCAGATAGAGTGGGCTATTGCCACCTATAAGCGGTTTGGGCATCGCAACAACCAGATGGTTCTGCAGGTGGCCCACCCGTCGGACATGACGCTATTGGACCCGCCCTGCCTGCGCTCCATTGATACACGCATCCAGGATGGAAGGCTCAACTTCATCGTGTATTTCAGGTCCTGGGATTTGTGGGGCGGCCTGCCGGCAAATCTGGCCGGAATCCAGAACTTAAAAAATTATATGGCCGCCGAAATCGGTGTTGATGACGGCGAAATGATGGTGGAGAGCAAGGGCCTACATCTCTATGGGTATGCGGAGGACCTGGCCAAGTTGCGCTGTCTGCGCGAATAAAAAATGCTGCGCATTTTTTATGCAGTGCGGCTGCGCCGCTCCGGATAAGTTTCGACGATTCGTGATGTTTCATTAGAACTCTATGCTGTTAGGCGTTCTTGGGAAGGGGATTACGTCACGGATATTGGAAACGCCGGTCAACAGCATCAGTAGGCGGTCAAAACCCAACCCGAAACCGCTGTGGGGAACGGATCCGAAGCGGCGGGAGTCCAGGTACCACCAGTAGTTTTTCCTGGAAAGCCCGGTTGTTGAAATTCGCTGTTCCAGGACAGGGAGGCGTTCTTCCCGCTGGGAACCACCAATGATTTCACCTATCTTTGGAACCAGGACATCCATGGCTGCGACAGTTTTACCGTCGTCGTTTAGCCGCATGTAAAACGCTTTGATTTCTTTGGGATAATCATAAACGATAACCGGTTTTTTGAAATGTTCTTCGGTTAGATAGCGTTCATGTTCCGATTGCAAATCCCTGCCGGCAACGATTTCAAACTCGAAATTTCTATTTGATTTTTTCAGGATGTCGATAGCCTCACTATAGGGCAGCCTCACGAAAGGCGACGTAACAACCGACTCGAGGGTGGTCAGCAGGCTTTTGTCCACAAACCTGGCAAACAGCTCGATATCATCTTTGCAGTTGTTCAGGATGTAGTTACAGAGGTGCTGAAGCATCTCCTCCCCCAGGTCCATGTTGCCTTCAAGGTCACAGAAGGCCATTTCCGGCTCCACCATCCAGAATTCGGCCACATGCCGACTGGTATTTGAGTTTTCCGCGCGGAATGTCGGGCCGAAGGTGTATACATCCCCGAGGGACAGGGCGAACATTTCGACATTGAGCTGTCCGGATACGGTGAGACTGGACTCTTTGCTAAAAAAATCATGCAGATAATCGGGTTTGCCGTCCTTTAGCGTGAGGTTGTCAAGGGGCAGTGTGGTGACACAGAACTGCTCGCCGGCACCTTCGCAGTCCAAAGCCGTAATAATTGGGGTGTGGATGTAGCGAAACCCCTTTTCTTTAAAAAACCGGTGGATGGCATAGGACAATTCGGAGCGGATACGGAAGATGGCGCCATATTTATTGGTTCGGGGCCGGAGGTGGGCGACACTTCTTAAATATTCATCGCCGTGCCTTTTTTTCTGCAAGGGGAAGTCATCGGGCGTCAGGTGGACGATGTCGACAGCTGTGGCGACGAGCTCCCAGCGCTGCCCCTTCCCTTTTGAAGCCACCTGTTGCCCGGTTATGGAAACGGCAGACCCGGTGGTGATCTTTTTAACATCTTCATAGTTGTCGAGTGTATTGTCGGCAATAACCTGAATGTTTTTCAGGCAGGAACCGTCATTGATTTCGATAAACGAAAATGTCTTCGAATCCCGGCGCGTCCGCACCCAGCCCTTGACCACGGTTACGTCCCGGGATTCGGTCGAGTTCAGTATCTGATCGATTTTTTGGCGTTGTGTCATTTCTTCACCAATCTATTTGATTAATGCCTATTTATAAATTCACGAATTGTTTTCATAAGCGGCGGCATTTTTTTGGGCCACCGCTTATGAAAACAATTAGAGTTTGACACTGAGATAGTACCCTTGTTCCCCGCGCTGGATCAGGATGACGATGGTTTTTTTCTGACGGCACTGGACCATGGCTTTTTTGAAGTCATCGATGGTTTCAATACTGAAATCATCTATCTGACGTATGACATCGCCCGGCGCAACGCCGATTTTGGCCAAATAGGCCTGGGGTATCACTTCTGATATCATCACGCCCTTTTTTGCCGCAATTCTAAAGGCCTTACGGTTTTTGAACGACAGTGATTCAACCTGTATGCCAAGGAGATTATAGGCAAGGTCCAGGATGCGGTCTTCAGGGTAAGCCTCGGTTTTAAGCGCAACGGTTAACCGTTTTCCTCCTCGTAGAACAGTGAGGTGGATATTTGAATCCACCGGGTAATCCCTCAACACCTGATTGTACGCCGAAATCGAGGGAACCGGTCTTTTTTCAATAGCCAGCAGGATGTCTTCTGCCTGTATTCCTGAACGGCCGGCCGGGCTGGCCGGTTCCACCGCTTTGACAAGCAGGCCTTTTTCGCCGGGAACGTTCAGGTATCGGGCAAGGTCCGGGTCCATGCCTTGCAGCAGAAGGCCCGTCCAGGAGAGCACTACTTCGCCATACTGAATCAGATCGGTGATAATTCGCCGGGCTTTGTTAATGGGGATGGCAAAACCGATACCCTGGGCCTTGGCATATATGGCCGTGTTGATACCGATCAAGTCTCCATTGATATTGAGCAGCGGCCCACCACTGTTGCCGGGGTTGATGGAGGCATCGGTCTGGATGAAGTTGTGATATATCATGTCGTTGGTTCTGATGCTGCGGTTGAGAGCGCTGATGACGCCGGTGGTCACTGTGTGTGAAAAACCAAAAGGATTCCCGATGGCAATGACGGTTTCACCGATCATGAGGTCATCCGAACGGCCCATTTCTATGGCCGGCAAGGCCTCCTTGGATATGATTCGCAGAACGGCCAGGTCGGAATCCGGATCAGCACCAACAAGTTGAGCATTGAACTTGCGCTCATCCTGCAGCACCACGGAAATGGCTTCGGCCTTGGAGATGACATGTGCGTTGGTAAGGATAAATCCCCGTTTACCATCGATGATGACACCTGAGCCCAGGCTGGTTCTTTTGTCGTTATGCCTGAATCCCGGGTCAAAAAAATCCTTGAAAAAAGAATCGAAGAATGGGTCTATTCCGAATCCTGAAAAAGGACTGGGCCGGGAATGAATTTCATACTCAGAGCTGACATTGACGACAGCGGTGCTTACCTTCTGTACTGCGTTTACAATGGCATCCCTGCGGTTGTATTCAGAATGGCCGATGGCAGGCAGGCACAGTGGCATCAGAAAAATTGCCAGAATTATATTGAATCGATTGACGGGTTTTGCCATAAGACATTATAACATGACACCAAAAAGCATTCAAGATTTCTTAGCGCTGGTCGAAAGACCGAGCCGTTACCTGGGAACGGAAATAAACACGATTCGAAAAGATCCGTCAGCTGGAGATTTAAAGTTCGTCCTGGCGTTTCCGGATCTTTATGAAATCGGTACATCTCACTTCGGTATTCAGATCTTATATCACATTCTGAACCGGCATCCGGATATCGCGGCGGAAAGGGTTTTTGCCCCGGCCGAAGATATGGAAGCGCTGCTGCGTTCATCCGGCGTGTCGCTTACAAGCCTTGAATCTCACACGCCCCTGAAAGAATTTGACATTGTAGGCTTCAGTCTGCTGTATGAACTTAACTATACCAACATTTTGACGATCCTTGATCTCGCCGCTATTCCTTTTTTGGCTAAAGAGAGGGGCAATGCGTTTCCTCTGGTGATCGGTGGTGGTCCCTGTGCCTGCAACCCGGAACCGCTGGCCGACTTTTTTGATGCTTTCGTTATCGGTGATGGCGAAGATGTAATCCTTGAAATGGCACAGGCCTGGTTTAAGTGCCGGCAAACAGGCACTATTGATAAGACGTCCATCCTTGATGCGTGGTCTTCCATAACCGGCGTATATATTCCGGTCAAGTTTCCCGTACGATATAATCATGATAAATTTCAAGAACTTGACAATAGCACTGATGCGACCGGCGACAGCCCGAAGAGGGTGGAGCGGGCTGTTTTGGCCGACCTGGATAAAGCGCCATTTCCACTGTCTCCGATTCTACCTTTTGGCAAACCCGTTCATGATCGACTGCGGCTTGAGGTTTCAAGAGGGTGTACCCGGGGGTGTCGCTTCTGTCAGGCCGGTATGATCTATCGTCCTGTCCGGGAACGTTCAGAAGCGACCCTTATGGACCTGTCCCGTGTGTCCCTGGGAAAAACCGGCTACGAAGATATTTCCCTGCTTTCTCTGAGCACCGGAGACTACAGTTGCATAGGCTCTCTTATGGCGGACCTCATGGCAGCTTTTGAACCAAGCCGCACAGCGGTGTCACTGCCGTCTTTAAGGGCGGATACCCTGACGCCCGAACTGATGGCCCTGATTAAAACCGTAAGGAAAACAGGTTTTACCATCGCACCGGAAGCCGGGAGCCAACGGCTCAGAAATGTGATCAATAAAAACATAACACGGGACGAGATTGTCGAAACGGTCAACAACGCCTTCGGTTTGGGATGGCAGGTGATCAAACTTTATTTCATGATTGGTCTACCCACCGAAACCGAACACGACCTTCAGGGGATTGTCGACCTTGTGGAAGCACTTAGAAAAATTAAGAGTGACAAGGGGCGCTACGGCAAGATAAATGTCAGTGTCACCACCTTCATTCCCAAACCACACACGCCCTTTCAGTGGTTTCCACAAATTTCCATGGCCGAATCCAGGGAAAAAATCGCCTGGCTGCGCACCCGCCTGAAAAATCCCGGTGTTCATTTCAAGTGGCAGAGTCCGGACGTCAGTTTTCTGGAAGGGCTTTGGGCCCGCGGCGACCGGCGGTTGTCAAAACTGCTCCTTTCCGCATATCGGAAAGGCTGTCGTTTTGACGGGTGGAGTGACCGTTTCAACTTCAGCGTGTGGAAAGAGGCGTTTTCCGAGGCGGATATAGACGTACCATTTTTTATCGATCGAAAAAGAGCTCTGACCGAACCGCTTCCCTGGGACCATATCGACATGAAGGTGCAAAAGTCCTTTTTGATAAAAGAGTGGCACGCTGCACTGGAAGGGCAGCAGATCCAAGACTGCAGATGGAACCCTTGCAACGATTGCGGCGTCTGTGATTTTGAAATAATTCGGCCGAATCTGTTCGAAGCTTGTGAAAAACAA
>JAFDAT010000366.1 GCA_019313725.1 Deltaproteobacteria bacterium | reverse complement strand
ATGCAGTTGTACAGTCCGCCCGGATCAAAACTTTCACATTCCGGTCTGGTTCCTACTTCCTTCATTTTGCGGGCAAAATCTTCCATCATGGCAAAGGTATTGTCATAAATAAACTCTATCATGATGTCGCCTGTTTTATGGTTGGCCACCGCAAAATTCATGCTGTTGGTGTTGTAGCTGGCTATCTCCGGTTTCAGATCGATGGTGGGTGCAATTCTGTCTTCCGGGGGGGTCTGCATAGCCCCGGTACTGATATTAATGATCATCTCCGGGCAACGATCCCGAACCGCCCCGATAACGTCCCGGTGGGCCTGCACATCCATGGTGGCCATGCCGTCTGCCGGGTTTTTAGCATGGATGTGGACGATGCTGACACCTTCCTGCAGGCACTTGTAACTCTCTTCGGCAAATTCTTCAGGCAAGTAGGGGGTGTTCGGGTTGTTATGCTTGGTGGTGGCGCCTCCTGCCAGTGCTGCGGTTATGATAAGTTTTTCTTGCATGACTCCTCCTTTTCATACTTCATTGTACGCGGCCGAGCATAAAATTTTATTGATTTTGGATTTCGACTGCAAAAGGTTTGAGCAGTTCCAGTGATGCTTCAAAAACCGCTATAGCCTTGTCGATTTCTATTTCGGTCATGGGTGTGGAAACCGTAAACATTCCGCGGTGCAGGAAGAATACGCCTCGATTCAGCATCTCGAGATGCAAATATTGCATGAGTTCAAAAGACGGAATCATGCTTAAAACCACATCCCTGGAATCATTTAACACCTTATCCGTAAAAGCGATGCCTGCCAAAGACCCGATGCCCCTGGTTCCGCCCTGGATACCGACTTTTTCGAATATCCGGCTGAAGCCTTCGGTCAGTCGTTTGCCAAGCGTATTGATCCGGTCGACTTCTTTTTGATGGTATATCTCCAGATTGGCGTAGCCGGCGGCCATGGTTACCGCGTTGCCGCTGAAGGTACCGGAGTGGGTGATGGAATCCGGTTTGTTGGGATCAAACATCTCCATAATTTCCTTGCGTCCCCCGAATGCGCCGATGGGCAACCCGCCGCCGATAATTTTTCCGAAGGCGGTCAGATCGGGCTTGACATCCGCCATGGCCTGCAATCCCCCTGCGTGCACACGAAACGAAATAACCTCATCAAAAATGAGGAGCACACCATATTGATCCGCAAGTTCCCGCATGCCTTTCAGATAGCCATCCTTTGGCCCGACGCCACCACCGGCGCCCAGCATCGGTTCCATGATGATGGCCGCAATTTTCTTTGCTTTGTCTTTCAGGATTCGTTCGACAGTGTTCAGATCGTTAAACGGCGCCAGAAAAACATCCTTTTCCACACATGCAGGCACGCCTTTGGTAGCCTGAGCCTTAGGAAGATCTTCGGTTGCCAGATCCGGCATGGTGTTGATTTGAACAAAATCATGTCCGCCATGATAGCCGCCATCCATTTTCAGAAAACCCTCTTTGCCGGTGAATGCACGGGCGGCGCGCATACAGAACATGGTGGCTTCCGATCCGGTATTGCCGAAACGCAGGGATTCGACAGACGGCACGCGCTTGCAGATGAGCTCGGCCAGTTTATACTGGGCTTCAACCGGGACACCATGGGTAATACCTTTTTTCATCTGCTTGCGGATGGCTTCCATCACATAGGGATGCGCGTGACCATGAATCAGGGAAGTCATGTTGTTGACAAAATCGATGTATTCATTACCGTCGGCGTCGTACAGGCAACAGCCTTTGCCTTCAACAGCAAAAAAAGGGTACGGCGTATAAAAAGCGATTGAGCGCGTATCGCCGCCAGGCATAAAATATTTTGCCTTTTCATTGAGTTCTTTGGATTTTTTGGTTCTTTCCAGATAGCGTTGCCAAATATCCTGTTTAATTTTTTCTATTTCCTGGCTTGCCATGGTTTTCTCCTTTAGAAAATTTTCATTCTAGCAATACAATGTATACTGATGAACAAAAAATATTTTTATAATGGTTCAGGTTTCAAGATGTTTAGATCATGAATGCGCCGCCATTAACGTCCAAGGTCACGCCGGTTACAAACGGTGAGTCGATCAAGTATTCAAATGCTCGCACAACATCATTTGCCTTCCCAATTCGAGGCACGAAGACTTTCTCTTTCAGGATCGCTTTCTTTTTTTCCGACCAATCCAAAAATATCCCCGCATCTTCGATAAAGGCCGGGGCAATGGCATTAACCGTTATGCCGTGGGGTCCCAGCTCTTTGGCTGCATAGCGAGTCATCCCCACCATCCCGGCCTTGGAGGCTGCATAATGGGGCCCGACGACACCGCCGCCGCGGGCCGCAATGGATGAGATGTTGACGATCCGGCCATATTTCATTTTCTTCATGGCCGGCACAACCTGGCGGCACCAGTAAAATGCGCCGCTAAGATTGATGCGAATGGTTTCATTCCAATCTTCAACCGTAATTTCATCGAAAGATCTTGCCGTCATGATACCGGCGTTGTTGATCAGTATATTGACCGGTCCCAAGGCCTTGTGTATTTCATGATAGTGTTCGGCAACAACATCAGGATTACCGCTGTCCCCCTTCACAAAATGAGTTTTCTGGTCCTTTTTCAGATGGGCACCTAACTTCCGACGGGCTTCCTCGGCGGCGCTATCATTGCTACAATAGGTAACAGCTACGGAGGTGCCGCGCCTCACCAACGACTCGGCGATTCGCAATCCGATTCCCCGTGTTCCTCCCGTTACAACGGCAACTAAATTTTCCATTTCGTTTGTCCCCGTTTTAATACTTCAAACGAATTATCAATAAAGTACGTCGTTCTATTGATCATTTAATAAGTTAATATGACAACCTTATTAACAAACGATATGGATATGTCAAGAATTAAATGGTTTTAGTTGAGATATTTAGGTGGGATTCAGGATGAAAGTTTGTGTACTATTGAAATATTACAAGTAGTTGAAATTTTCTGGTTGATCATTTTACTTCGTAAAATCGTCTTAAGGCTTTTTCAATGTCAAAGATGTGGTTTTTCATATTCGATACAGCTTTAGCGGAATTATTTTCTTTGATGCCTTCGTAAATACCGATGTGAAATTTTAAAGACCGTTCCAGTAGTCCCGGTATAACGGTAAATATTTCCCGGATAAACTGTTCCATAAGGCCACGAATGGTGACGAACATGTGGACCATGTAACGGTTGTATGAGGCATCGGCAATGTTATGATGAAATTTCATGTCGAGTTCGGAATACTCCTTGGTTCTATCCTTCTTCAGAGCTTTTGTCATATTTTGGATAAGTTTTTCCATATTTCGAATATCTTTTGTGGTTGCGTTTTTCACGGCCAGTTTAACAACACTCACCTCGATACAACGCCGGGCCTCAACAAGCTCTAGAGAGGCTTGAACATCGGACACTAAAGGCGGTGAAAGCTGTTCCGCCCATAAGGTTGGATTGACAGATTTGATCACCGTGCCCAAGCCGGGCCGCTGATCGATGGCACCAATAAGCGTCAGGGTGTGCAGGGCTTCTCGCAGGGAGGGACGACTTACGCCTAGCTGAGCAGAAAATTCGAGTTGATTGGGTAGTTTGTCGCCTTCTTTCAACTCCCCGCAATCAATCATGCGCTTAATTTCTTCGATTACCGATTCAGCCAGTTTCTTTCTTTTTATGACAGCCATAATATTTTACCAATAATTTGATGATATGATTATCATATTTATTTACTGCGACACTGTCAATAATATTTTCTGCCCTACCCTACTGCCACCTTCTTAAGCAACCAATAAACAGCGTACCCGACGCCGAACCCCAAAGGCAGCATGATTCATGGTCGGCATAATGGGGTTTCCTTGAATTTCCACGCATAAACACCAACTGCCAGGATGCCAAATA
>JAFDAT010000365.1 GCA_019313725.1 Deltaproteobacteria bacterium | reverse complement strand
CCCCTTTACAGCATGTCGGGTTTATGATAACTGCCCGGCATCGATGTATAAATATGCATAGATGCGCACCTGGGCCATCACAGTTGCCGTATATTGTGTTTAAAACGCGGATGCTGTCAATAATTTCTTTCAATCTGCGGTTAATTATGGTAATTTTGCTTTATAAAATAGTGAATTATCTGATTACATAAAAATAAGAATATTTGGAAGTTAGAGAAAGTGAGATTTGACTGATGATAGCTTTTGATCTTCAGTGTGCCAATGGCCACACATTCGAGGGTTGGTTTGAAGACAACAAGGCCTATGTGCGCCAGAACAAAAAGAAAATGATCGCCTGTCCTGTCTGTAATGAGACATCCGTTGCCAAGATACCCTCAACCTTTGCCATAAAAGGCTCACCTACTCTGCCGGATACAATTCAAAAGCACCCGGACCTGAAAAGAATCAGTCACGAACTGACGGAGTATGTGGAAAAAAATTTCGATAATGTTGGCTGCGATTTCGCCAGAGAAGCCTTGAAAATACACTATGGTGTCGAAGAACCCAGAAATATAAGGGGGGTCAGCACCAAGGCGGAAGAAAAAACGCTGAAAGATGAAGGCATTCCTTTTTTCAAGGTCCCCCTGCCCACATCTTCGGACACCGACACATAAGCCCCTGTTTTTGAACCTGTCTTAAAGATTTCAGCCTTGGATTCGTTAAAAACAACAGTTGATAATCCGCTGGTAAAGTTTGGATGAACGCCGGCGCGGTTTATCGTTGTTCAGCGCAATTCTGACCGCCTTGCGGCTGCCGATAAGCACGACAACCCGTTTTCCTCTTGTTATGGCGGTATACAGCAAATTGCGTTGTAAAAGTGCAAAGTGCTGGGTCACGAGCGGCACAATCACGGCGGGATATTCAGAACCTTGAGATTTATGCACTGAAATGGCATAGGCCAGGGTCAGTTCATCGGTTTCTGAAAACGTGTAGTCCACCCGCCGGTCTTCAAAATCCACCACCAGGAGTTCGCTGGTTTTGTCCACCGAAGTTACGACGCCAATATCACCATTGAAAACATCTTTCTGATAATTGTTTTTCAGATGCATGACCTTGTCACCGGGCTTGTACCGGATGCCGGCGGGTGTGCTGGACCCAGTGGCAGTGGTTGGGTTCAGCTTTTTTTGCAGCAAGGCATTCAAATTGAGCGTACCGACAACCCCTTTGTGCATAGGGGTGATCACCTGGATATCCCGCACGCTATCAAGACCCAGCATATTTGGAATGGTATTGCAGCTTAAGTCGACGATGCGCCTGGCGACACGTTTCGGGTCATTTTCTTCAATAAAGCTGAATTCCGGAAGCGGGTCACCTGGTGGTGGCTCGTCCAGGGCGGGCAGCTTTCCCTGGCAGACCTGATGGGCATTGATGATGATCCGGCTCGTTCGAGCCTGTCGGAAGATGGTCGTGAGGGTAAAGGTCATTATTTTTTTAGAACGGATTAAATCGGCCAGTACATTCCCCGGCCCGACGGACGGCAGCTGCGATATGTCTCCCACCAGGATCACTTTTGATGTTACCGTCACGGCGTTGAGCAGCGCGTGTGTTAAATGAATATCGAGCATGGACGCTTCATCGATAATGATGACGCTGGCATCAAGCGGGTTGTCGCGGTTTCTTTCAAATACCATTTCCGCCGGACTGTATTGCAGCAGTTTATGAACAGTGGCAGCCTTTTTACGGGTGATCTCGGCAATACGCCTGGCTGCCCGGCCGGTGGGTGCCGCCAGGGCTGTTTTTTCACCAAGAGCGTCGAATACAGCCGCGATGGAACGGATTAGCGTGGTTTTGCCGGTTCCGGGCCCACCGGTAATGACGGCAACCCGCTCGGACACTATTCCATTAACCACGTCAAGTTGTTCGGAGGAGAGTTGTATGGCCAGCTTATTAAAAATTTCCTGATTGATTATTTCCGGATTCGGAACCGGCACATTGTCCTGTACCGACAGGAGTGCGGCCAGTTTGTTGGCGCAGCCCTCCTCGGCCAGATCAAAGCTTTTTCTGCAGCGTTCGAGAAGTTCACGGTAATATAGGAACACGTGTCCTTCGTCGGCAGCCTTTTTAAGCATGTAGAGGACGCAGGCTTTTGCCCGTTCCAGTTCATCAATGGGCGCACCGGAATTGTTTACAATCTGGTCGGCTACAAAAAAGCCTATACCCGGAATGTCGTTAATAATTTTAAAAGGATTGTGCTGAAGGGTTTGAATGGCATCGGCGCCGTATTCCCTGAAAATCCTGGCGCCAAAGGAGAGATCGACACCGTTTTCGCGCAGAAATGCCAGCAGGTTCCGCAGTGTGTGATGGGCTTTCCACGAATCGGAAATTAGTTGAACGCGCTGACGACCGATACCTTTGATAGTGGCCAGTTTTTTGGGTGCGTTTTCAATGATATCCAGCGTCCGATCACCGAACTGTTTGATAATGCGGGACGCCATTTTCGGGCCGATGCCCTTGATGTGTGCCGATAAAAGATATTTTCGAATACCTTCGGGCGTTTCCGGCAGCAGAATTTCATAGTGATTCATACGGAACTGAGGGCCGTACTTGGCGTGGTTTTGCCAGGCCCCTTCTATTCTGAGATTTTCTCCCAGGTTGGGGTCCGGAAAATGTCCGAGGATGCTGATATTGCTCCCGGAAACGTTTTCCTTGAAACGGGCAATCATGAAATGGTTGGCCTGGTTGTAATAGGTGATGTGAACCAGATGGCCTTCCAGGGTGATGGGTTGTTCCGTCATTCAGGACAACTTATGTTGAAATTGTTCGATAATCCAATCGACAGCATCGTACAGGTCCGCGGCAATCCAGTCGGCTTGCGTATTCAGATCGTCCAGCTCGCGCTGGGCCCTGGCAAAATTGCCGGTTTTTACCAGCACGGCATACCTGACGTGGGCCCGCCGGGCACATGCGATATCTTTGGCGCTGTCGCCCACCATGCTGGCCAGGGAAAGGTCGATCTTGTGTTCTGCGCAGGCGCGGTGGATCATACCGGGTTCGGGTTTACGGCAGGAACAGTCTTCCTGCGGAGTATGGGGGCAGAAAAAAATATCATCTATTTCACCACCATGGGCTCGGATGTCGGCGATCATGGTTGCATGAATACGGTCAAGCGTCTCCCTGGATATCATACCGCGATTGAGGGCGGACTGGTTGGTAATGATAATCGTTTTAAAATGGTTGTCCGTCAGCTTCTGTACGGCGGCAAGGCTGCGGGGCAAAAACTCGAATTCCGGCAGGGATTTGATATAGGCGGGTGAATCCCGGTTGATGACACCGTCTCGATCCAGAAAAACGACATGTTCCGGTGCCTTATTCGGCAACGATAAAGGCACTATTAAACCCCTGCTGTATCAATATATTTTCATATTCTTCGGCCTGCTTTAAAGAAGAGGTCCGGCCGACACGAACCCTGTACATGACTCTTTTGCCGTCATCATATGGCACGATATGGACATTCATATATTTTTCTTCGAGTTTCTGTTTCAGGCGAATGGCATTTTCCTTTTCGCCGAAGGCGCCGACCTGGAAGGTAAAATTTCCCGAGTAAAAATCAACGGTGATAAAGTCGGATGGGTTCTTGCCGTCTGAGGTGTTGGCTTTGCCCAAGGCCACGATTTCAACCGGGGCCGTACCCGGGCCGACAACGTCCAACGCTTTAGCGGCCGTATAAGAGAGGTCTATGATTCTGCCGCGTACAAATGGTCCGCGGTCGTTGATTCTGACTTCAATGGATTTGTTGTTGGCCAGGTTGTGAACGCGGACATAGGTGCCGAGGGGCAGGGTTTTGTGCGCGGCCGTCATGGCATACATGTCATAGATTTCACCGTTGGATGTTTTTTTGCCGTGAAATTTCTTGCCATACCAGGAGGCCTTGCCACGCTGCCTGAAATTCGTGGCATCCGAAACCGGATAGTACCACGTTTTGCCGACCCGATAAGGCTTGGGTTGGCCGGGTTTTGCCGACGGCTGAGGACTGCGGCTGCTGCAACTGTTTATTGCAAAAATGCAGAGGCAGAGCATGCAAAAAAATGCAGCCCAGTTTTTATATAAAATTCGTGCCATAGATATTTTCCGAAACCCGGGATAATAGCTTGCGGTACCGTTTTATTTTCCAAGTGCAACTTTCAGAACATCACTCATTTTGTCAACTGCATGAAACTGGATGTCTTTCAGAACTTTTTTGGGCAGTTCTTCCAGGTCCTTTTGGTTCCACTTCGGCAGAATGATGGTTTTGATGCCGGCTCTGTGCGCAGCCAGAACCTTTTCCTTTATCCCGCCTATCGGCAGCACCTGTCCCCGCAACGTTATTTCTCCGGTCATGGCCAGGTTTTTTATAATTATTTTATGGGTAAGGAGGGACGTCAGTGCGGTAAGCATGGTGACGCCTGCAGACGGTCCGTCCTTGGGGATGGCTCCGGCGGGTACATGTATGTGTATATCTTGGTTATCAAAAAAATCTTCATCAATGCCCAATGATTTGGCGTTGGAGCGGATATAGCTCAACGCCGTAGTGGCCGATTCTTTCATGACATCCCCGAGCTGTCCGGTGAGGGTCAGGCCCTTTTGGCCCTTCATCGCAGTGGCCTCAATGAACAGGAGTTCTCCGCCTGTGGGGGTCCAGGCCAGTCCCATGGCGATGCCCGGTGTGGAAATCCGGGACTTGGTTTCCGAGATAATTCTGACCGGGCCCAGGTATTTGGAAAGGTTGACAACGTTTATATTCATGGATGTGATTTTTTCTTCGGCGATGCTGCTGGCCACACCCCGGCAGGCCGTGGCGATATTTCTTTCCAGGTTGCGTAACCCCGCTTCCCGGGTATAACCGGTGATGATGCGTTTTACGGACCCTTTGCTGAATCGTATCTGACCGGCTTTCAGTCCGTGGGCCCTGCGTTGGCGTGGAATGAGATAACGGTTGGCAATTTTAATTTTTTCATCAGCGGTATAGCCCAACAGCTGAAGGACTTCCATCCTGTCCCTCAATGCCGGCGGAATCGTGTCGAGAACATTGGCGGTGGTGATAAACATGACCTTCGAAAGGTCAAAGGGAACATCCAGGTAGTGGTCGGAAAAGGAAAAATTCTGTTCCGGGTCAAGAACTTCCAAAAGGGCCGAAGATGGATCTCCCCGGAAGTCGCTGCCAACCTTGTCGATTTCATCAAGCATGAAAACAGGGTTATTTGATCCGGCCCGTCGAATGCCCTGGATTATCCGACCCGGGAGCGCCCCGACATAGGTGCGCCTGTGTCCCCTGATCTCGGCTTCATCCCGGACACCGCCCAGCGAAATTCGGATAAATTCCCGCCCCAGGGCCTGGGCGATGGAGTTTCCCAAAGACGTTTTGCCCGTGCCGGGAGGGCCTGCAAAGCAGAGGATCGGCCCTTTGGAATCCGGTTTCAGTTTTCTGACGGCCAGGTACTCAATGACTCTGTTTTTAGCTTTTTCCAGGCCAAAATGGTCTTCATCCAGGAGTTTGCGGGCTTTCTTGATATCGAGATTGTCTTTGGTGCTCTTATCCCACGGCAGGGAAGTCATCCAGTCAAGATAGGTTGAGGCAACCGTGTATTCTGCGGAAGAAGAATGCATCTTGGACAACCGGTTCAGTTCTCTTTCAGCCTCTTTAACCGCTTCCTCCGGCAGGTTGTTTTCCTTAATCTTGGTACGGTACTCTTCAATTTCAACCGCGGCGTCATCCTTTTCTCCCAATTCTTCCTGGATCGCCTTCAGCTGTTGTCGCAGGTAGTATTCGCGCTGGCTCTTGTCCATGTCACCCTTGACCTGGGACTGAATTTTGTGGCCCAGTTCCAGAACCTCCAGCTGATGGTTGACCAGATGCATCACTGCCTTGAGGCGCTTTTTTACATTATTAACTTCGAGAACGCTCTGTTTTTCCTCTGCAGTGGCACT
>JAFDAT010000364.1 GCA_019313725.1 Deltaproteobacteria bacterium | reverse complement strand
CGAAGTCATGCGGTTAATAGGGCTAATCTGCCCTTGACTCTGGTGAACACGGATTTTCAATCGTTCCGATTCGAAGTGTTTGCCAATTGTTACACTACTGTTTTTTTGCTGTCAACCACTCCTCAACCAGGTCATATGCCCACTTGGGTGAAGCTTCAAGATCGCCATGCATGATTCTCGTGAGCATGTCGATCCAGTGCTGGTTGTGCTGCATGGTCGTCAGGCGATTTCTGAGCATGGCCGCGCCTTTTTGCGGTTCCAAACTTAGTTTTTTTAAAATAATTTGAAGCTCTTGGCCTAAACCGTCAGCGCCATGGTAATGCAGAAAGCCGTGCCAGGCTTTTTCTATGTGCTTAAAATTGTTGAGCGGCTTGGATACCGTCTTCAATTTTTCCAAGAAACAGCGTCGTTCTTCATCTCCCAACAGACTGAGCCCCCAGTCATGAATACTGTAGGGGACAAACTTTATGTAAGCTACGGATCCTTTGGCCAGGCCGAGCTTAACCAAAAAACCCAGTTTTCGGTAAAGCAGATCCGTTTCCTGGTAGAACACAAAATTACCCAGGCTGTAACAGATGGGAGCCTGGTTATAGATTTGTATCCCCTGGGGCACATGCGGGTGATGACCGATGACAACATGGGCGCCGGCATCCACCAGCTGCTGAAAGGTCCCGGCAACATAGGGGGGCGGGAAAGGAATGTATTCCACTCCGCAGTGGCAGATGACAATGATGATGTCAACGGAGGCTTTGATTTGATTGATAATGGCAACGACTTCATCGACTTCCCAGCCAAACACCCCGGGGCCGGTATTGGGTGAGGTGAGGTCTTCGCCTTCGCTGAAGCTGATGATGCCGGTTCGGACCCCGTTCACGTCCAGTATAAGCGGCTTTCTGGCATCCTCGGGAGTCATTCCGGCCCCGACCGTTTCAATTCCCTGATCATCCATAACCGCCAGGGTCTCACCAGGGGATGCATCGCCGCACAGCGGGCATTCCAGGTTGGCAATGCGCAGATCACTCTGACGCATGACTGGCAGCAAGTTTCCGTAGACCGCTTCCGGGTTGTTCATGATGATATCGCTGAAGGCCCGGATCGGCGCCCAATCCGAAGCAATCAGCACCTCTGCCTGCGTTTTGGGAGCATCATCATTTTCCCAGATCCCGTTTTCCCAATCCAAGGTTTCGACTGCGCCCATCAATACTCCTCCAAACCGTGCAATTCAGTGTTAAAATGAATCGTCAGAGTGTTGCCAATGTAGGCCAGGGCTTCAGCCCTGATTAAAACATACCATCTCAAGGTGCAATTATATACCGTATCGGCTGAAACCGGATTCCACAATAAGGTGAACCAGTCGATGATACTCTGCCATCTCTCCTCCCGGCGACGCATGGTACAGAGAATAGATCTGGGGGCTCCAGCTCTTCACCGGTTTCAGGCCGGGGATGCCGTTTACTTCGATAATCTTCAGTTGCCCGTCTGCGGCAACACGCATGTCAACCCGCACATGATCCAGACAGTTCAGGGCCTCCACCGCCTGTCCGGCGAGTTCGATACTTTCCTTTCTTCTTGTCGCGGGCCGGTAAATTTTTGTCAGCCCGACACCTCTCAAATCGCTCCTTAAAATCGGGTATTTGCCGTAGTGGGATGCATCCACCTTGACAATTCCCGGCAGGAATTCCTGATTCCGGCCATTGGACAGCATTAAAACCGTATACTCATCGCCGGGAAGATATTCTTCGACAAGCGCAGGCTGCTCAAACTCGGTGTGGATATAGTTAATGGCCTTTTCAAGATCTTCGGGCGTGTTGGCCACGCTGTCGTCGCTGATGCCGACGGACCTGGACTCGCAACTGGGCTTCACGAATACGGGATAGACCGGCTCAGGATTTTTTCCGCCGATATCTACGGTAAAATTTTGGGGCACCGGTACATGATTGTGCTGCAGGACTGCGTGGGTCAGATTTTTTTGAATCAGCTGTTTCATGGTGCGGGCATTCGGACCGATGTAAGGAATTTCTCTTGAATCCAGTATGTCGGCGATCCACATGCCGTCGTCTTCGTTCAGACCCACAATGTCGGCCTTGCTGGAAATATGATACAGCGCACTCCAGATAATGTCATAGAACCTGTTTTCAATGGCATCTTTGAACGACTGCCGGTTCTCGATGTAAACAATCTCAGCCGCCTTGCCGGCGGTGTTGAGGGTGTCACACAACTGGCGGGTCACTTCCATATCGCCCCAGCCTTGGGCATCCCCGGCAGGCCCGGTGAGAATCATCACTTTTTTCATTGCATGTCTTCCTTTCATTAGAAACAGTCAGCCGTATTTGAGAACAGTATTCCAGTCCCGAAACCTGGGATATTAAACACCATCCCTGCCGATACATGTTTCTAATGCTGTAAAACAAAAGCGATCTTTTTTTGATAAATTTTCATGAATTCGCGTAAAATGAACATACGAATGATTTGGTGGTAGTGGGTGTTTAATGCTTCGTTGTGCGCGTCAGAGCATGAAAATTTAAAACAGATCGGGTTGATAGGTGTAATTAACCAGGGCATCGGCTGTTCTGGGGGAAATATTTCGGATTGCCCTTGACATGGATTCAATTTTCATTGGCGTAAGATATATTTTGGACACCAGTTTGACCTGAACACCTATGCTGGAAACGGCATTGGGACAACCCGTCTCGAACAAAAATCGGCTCATCGCCGTGTTTGGATTGAGCATGACAATATCCACGGATAAAAGGTTGCGTAACGTATCCCGAAAAACACCCTTGCTGTATGCAAAATGAGTGCAGCACAGTGCCACCAGCAACGTGGTCCGACTGTTCAACTTCTGCGCAGCTTCATGCATATAGGCTGCTATCAATGTCTGCACGGTTTCTCCCAGAGGATCTTTTTCGATTTCCGTGGCAACTCCGTGACAGGCCTGAACAGCGATTCGGTGGGCATCGACACCCATGTGAACGAGTTTTTTTTGATGCACGTTTGCGGATATGGTTGTGCGGGTACCTAAAATAAGCACCGGGCTTTCCGGGTTCTCCATCAGGCCGGCATGGATCAGGTCGACGCCGAAATCAACGATGTCGACCACCGGGATATCGGCGTGACGGCTGAAGGGGGCGCGGTTGTAGATAACGGAAAGCGTGTTGCAGGCGATCATGATTAGGTCAGGACCATAGGCCTTCACGCCCTTAAGGGCGCGTTCGAACACCCCTACCCTTGCGGACACGCTGTCAAATGAATTGTAGCCGCGCCCCGGTTCCGGCCAGACATTGAAATAGATCAGGGATACCTGTTTAAAAAGGGGTTTCACCTGCAGGACTGCTTCCAGTTCCGCACAGATGGACAGGCCCCCCAGCCCTGAATCCAGGACGGCGATCAGAACCCTTTCTTTTTTCCGAAGTGCTGCTATTTTATTTTTTATTGTCTTATGCATTTTTCGGAACTCATCTTTTTAACGCGAAGTAATCCCGGACTGTTGTGCAGGTACATGAGTGAAGATGTATATCCGGCTGCGATAAATATCTCTTCCAGTGAGTCAAACAAAACAGATCGATCCGGCCAGCGGAATGATTTTCCCCTCAGTTTCAGCGTTTCCCACGCTTTCTGAGCACGGGGGTTGTTAGCCAGTACCTCTTTTTCGGCTTTTGCACAGAGAAACATTTCACACACCAGCGGTTTTACCTGCCAGAGACAGCCCTGTTCGCCCAGGTAAACACATTTGTTCCCCTGATGGGGAAGCTGTAAGCGTTCATCGAGTAACTGTATATCGATTTCCGGCGTCCGGAGGGCGTTGATGACCACATCCGCAAAAAAAGTGATAATGCCTTCCCGCGTACAGCAGGCACTCAAACGACTGCGGTAACAGGTTTCCGTGCAGAGGTGGTTGAAATGTTTTTCAAGAAATCGATCCACGTCATGGCGGAAGGACAGATAGCCGGCGATCTGCGCCCCGAGGTCGGCCAATTCGTCTGCAGTGAGACCTGATAGGTATTTTCTGACCATTTCCAGGGCTTCGTGCTGCTCTTTTTGATACTCGGTCATTTTTTTCAATCAAAGGACAGCAACTGAATGCTCTCTTCGGGGGTTAGGATAGAAATTCGGGAGTCTTTAAAACCTTTCAAATCTCTTGTGGTAATGGCTTCTGCACCGGACTGCAACGCCGCTTCATAGACCACTGCGTCCTCAAAATCAGGCCAGTTTCTCTGAATGGCCTGTGACAATACCGCCTGGTTCACAGCTGCAATTTTGAACAAAGATAATAGCTTAGTGATTTCTATTTCCGCTTTTTGTTTTCCAATTACTTTGGCGGCCAGATAATGGATTGTTGTGATAGTCGTTGCGGACAATAATCCACTTATTGTACCCGATTCCACCATAGAAAAAAGAATGGCTGCCGGTTTGGAAAAGGGCTCACGGTCCAACATGAGATCCAGTACAATATTTGTATCAAAAAGCACTTTCAAAGGTATTTTCTTTCTAAATATTTATGATAATCGGTTATTTCGACGTCACTTCCACGCAGTGATCCTTGCAGGCTTTTAACAAGCGGTGTAATCGGAAAGTCATGTTCCGGTTTTTCGTTATCAATACTTCTGAAATAGTCGGCAACGATACTAGAAACCGGTTTTCCGATCTTTTTTGAATACCGCTTGGCTTTGTCGATAAGTCCCCTTTCCAGTCTCAGGGTAAGTTTGGTTTGCATTTTGTCCCCCAACGATTTGACGTATATTTATTATGATTTTAATACGTCACCTTCCATTTGTCAATCACAGTATTTTAATGCGGTAGATCACTTCCGTCAAAAACTTGAAGCTGTATTATCATAACATGATTGTCTTGATTTTCGTATGAAATTTCTATAGCTTTTATTCAATTAA
>JAFDAT010000363.1 GCA_019313725.1 Deltaproteobacteria bacterium | reverse complement strand
CGCTCCAATTCACCCTTTTCTAGACCGCTTGCAAGCATATACATACCGCCCTTCAGCGCTGTCCCCAGGTTCTTGACCCCATGGGCCAGGCCGGCAACTGTCTGTCCCACGGCTCCCAGGCGTTCAGCTTCAATTTTTTCGCTTTCAAGCTTTTTGATTTCACCTAAATCCTGTATGGAAATTGCAGCACCCATGTGTCGACCTTCAACGTCCAACTGCCGACCCACAAGACGGACCGGGTTTCTCAGACCTGCGGCATCAACAATTGACGTATCTGGCAGGTATACGTTCTGCCGGCTGGAGACCACCTGATCCAGGAATCCCTCTGGCAAAATGCTGCCCAACTCTTCCCTCTCGAGCTTTTCATCAGGCCGGATGGAAAAAAATGCCCTTGCCGCAGGATTGCAAATGGTGACATTCCCTTCGGCATCAACTGCCACGATGCCGTCAAGAGAGGTACTGACCATGGTTTCCAGAAAGGAGTGCGCAAACTGAAGGCCATCCTGCAGTTTCATGGTTTCAGTTACATCCACTGCCATTTCCATAACCGTGTCAAAACTACCGTTAGCCAGCCGCAAAGGCACCGTGATCACATGTTGATGGATGGTATCACCTGCCTTAGTCTTCCAGGCATGATGCCCGGTGTGCAAGAGGCCGTCCCCGAAGGTCTTGCGGGCCGTGCATTGGGTACATTTTTTATCAAATCCTTTCAACCCCTTATAACAATGCTTACCCACCAGATCGCCCAACATTTTCCGGGCCTGTCGGTTAGTCCTAACAATGCTGTAGTCTCTGTCGATAATGAGCACGGCACAGGGTACCTGATCAAAGAGAAGCTGATACTCACGCCGGATCTGTTCAGATTCAGTGATGTCGGTATACATTTCCAGGAGATAGTCCACCCGCTCTGAGTCGATTAACACAGGGATACTATGCTTGATGTAACGGGTGAGTCTTCCGTTTTTTGGGTACCCTACCTCCTCTCTTGTGATCGGGTTTCCATGTTCAAAGGCTGCTGCACTGTCACAATCGCTGCATTTAGTCTCCCGTCCCCTGTAAACGTGGTAGCACTTTCTACCCTGCCAAGAACCGAAAACCTTTTCAAACGATGGATTGGCGTGGACGATATTGTAATCACGATCGATAATACCTATCGCTGTGGGCACTGAGTTAAATAAATTGTCTTTGAGCCATAAAACCAGGTCTTCAGGTTGCTTTGCCATCACCATTTCCTTGTCTGGCGGTTCTCGAAATATGCCTATTTCCCCTCAATCCGAGGCATAACATTCGGCGCCTGCTGATAGTGTGAGTTCCCTCAGATAACATAATGAAACGCACTCTCTAACCCAATGGGTGTTGGGTTCAATCTAAATTTTGCTTGACAAAATTTCAACCCCAGTTTATTTCATACTTAGATAATATAGATTATATTGATATATATATAAATGCTCGGGTAGAGACTAACTCGATAGCCGATTAGAACACGGGGGTCAACAAAAAACACAGTAGCGACATCACGACTAATCGATAAGTTATCATCCGATTGAATCAATATGCTTTTAAAAACACTATTTTCATCGGCAAATTAAGGAGGCATTATGAAAAAGATCCTGATCCTGGGTTCGGGTGCAGGTGGCACTATGATGGCAGCCAAGCTGCACAAAGAGCTAAATGACCGTGAATGGTCCATTACCATCCTGGACAACGACGAAATGCACCATTATCAACCCGGCTGGCTGTTCATCCCTTTTGGCATATACACTGCTGCCGACTGTATGAAACCCAAACGTGATTTCATCCCTAAAGGTGTCAATTTTGTCCTTGATGAAGTCGTCCATGTTGATGCCGATAAAAAGACAGTTCAGGGTAAAAATGGGCAATATAATTATGACTATCTTGTCATCGCAACCGGATGCCACATCGCTCCCGAGGAGGTCGAGGGCCTGGAGGAGTGGAAACCGGACCCCATATCGAATGTCCACACCTTCTTCACGATGGAAAGTGCTGTGGCGCTGTATAAAAAAATGAAACACTTCAATAGCGGGCGGTTGATATTCAATATCGCCGAAATGCCCCACAAATGTCCGGTGGTTCCCATGGAATTTATTTTCATGGCTGATTGGTTTTTTAGTGTGAACGGCGTGAGGGACAATATCGAGATCGAATTCGTTACACCGAATACCGGCATTTTCACCAAACCCATTGCAACAAAGGTGCTCAGCGTGGCTGCTGAAGAGAAACAAATCATGGTAACCCCAAATTTCGATCTCGCGGAAGTTAATCAGGAAGCGGGTTACCTGGAGTCCGCTCAAGGACAAAAAGTGGATTTTGATCTGCTGGTTTCAACCATGCCGAATTTGGGTGCTGATTACGTTGAGGAATCCGGACTGGGCGATGGTATGGGGTATGTATTGACAGACAATCACACCTTGAGAGCCGAAAAGGGGGACAATATTTATGTGGTGGGGGATGCCACCAATGTTCCCACATCCAAGGCCGGATCGGTTGCCCATTATGAAGCAGAAATCGCCGTTGAGAACATATTGCGTGAAATAGACAATCTGGAACCAAAATCCAGCTTTGACGGTCACTCCACCTGCTTTATTGTTTCGGGGTATGACAAAGCATATCTATTTGATTTCAATTATAAAACTGAGCCGTTGCCGGGAAAATATCCTTTTCCGGGTTTAGGGCCTTTTGAATTGGTGGGAGAAAGTAATATCAACTACTGGGGAAAAATGATGTTTAAATGGGTTTACTGGAACCTGCTGCTCACCGGCGAAGATTTACCGCTGGAACCCCAGATGAACATGGCTGGAAAAAACTGGCCAAAAGTTGAAACTGAATAGGAGGCCCCAATGACCAACGAAGATCTGATTTTGCAGCGATTGGATGCTTTGGATTCAAAGATAGATCCCATTATCAAGGACCGGCAGAAATGGGCCGAACTTCGACAGGATCTGATTCCCTTGCAGCATCAGGCCGTCCAGCTGATGACCGAACATTTGCAGGAAATAGAGGCCGGTTTCCAACTGGAAGACTTGTTTGCTGTTCTTCAGCAATCCATGCGCAGCATTAATAATTTTCTCTTTGTAATCAAAGCAATGGATAACATTATTGAGTTTATCCATGATATCGAACCACTGATGAAATCGGCTGTACCGAAAATGATAGAATATATGGATGAGTTGGAGCAAAAAGGCGTCTTTCGCATGATCAAGGCCATGATGGATGTGCGTGCTAAGGTGGCGGCAACTTATGACGCCGACGATATTGAACAAATCAGCGATGGTATGGTTTCCATGTTGCGAGTGGCTAAGAAAATGTCTGATCCAGGCACATTGGAATTCCTGGAAAAGGCAGCGGACATCCCGGCTAGTCTGGACCTTGCAAACACCAAGAAAGTTGGCCCCTTTGGTATGCTTTCAGCAAGCTTTGATCCCGAAGTCAAAGATGGGTTGGGTGTGATGATGGCCCTGACCAAAGCCCTGGGAAAAATGAAAACCAATGGGAATTCAACAGACGAGCAGGCGGATGCTTCCCCGTCAACCTGACATTCGGCAATTGACGGAATGACATATCCTTTATTTTAGGAGCTTGTAATGAAATCTGCAGTAGAAAAAAAGATACTCGTGGTTGACGATGAACCTGATGTTCGCAATTTTCTGGCTACCTGCATCGAAGATGCGGGATTCATCGTTGACACAGCCAAGGATGGAGCGGAAGCGCTGGAGAAAGTGCAGGCAGAATCCCCTGATCTCATAACCCTGGACATGGTGATGCCACGTGTATCCGGCATCAGTTTCATGCGGCAGCTGCGCGCTATCGAAAAATTTACGGATCTTCCAGTGATCGTAATCACAGCCCATGCCCATGATGAACTCGGCAGTGAAGATATCAAAGGATTCAATGCATTTGCATCGG
>JAFDAT010000362.1 GCA_019313725.1 Deltaproteobacteria bacterium | reverse complement strand
GTGATAGGCCAGATGGGTCCTATAAGACCTATCATAAGCCCTGTACGACCTATTGTCTTATTGACAGTTTACCGCCGGTCAGCTATTTTTTCCCGGCAGCATATATGAACCAGAAATTTTTTTAATATTGAGATAGTTTTATAACACCTTAATTTCAGAAAAGGCCTTTTTAAATGGGAACCGACAATAGCAGATTAGAAAAACAGATTCAATTTATCATTGAAATTGACAAACTCAAAAAAATCGTCCGGCAAACCCTCTTAACCGATCACTCACGGAAAGAAAACGATGCCGAACACTCCTGGCATATCGCTCTGATGTCCGTTCTGCTTTCGGAGTACGCTCAAGAAAAGGGTATCGATCTTCTGCACGTGGTCACCATGCTCCTGGTGCATGACCTTGTGGAGATCGATGCCGGCGACACATTCTGTTACGACCAGAAGGGAAATGCAGACAAGCTTGAACGCGAAACAAAAGCCGCGGACCGGATTTTCAATATACTACCCGAAGACCAGGCGGCCTCTTTCAGATCGCTGTGGGATGAGTTCGAAGCCGGAAAAACCGCCGAGGCCCGGTTTGCAGCCGCAATGGACAGGCTTCAGCCCCTTTTACACAACTACAACACCGAAGGCGGCACCTGGAAAGAACACCGGATTCTCAAGGACCAGGTTATCATCCGAAACAACGCCATTGAAAAAGGCTCTTCAACGCTATGGGCGTTCGCCGCACAGTTGATCGATGATGCCGTGGACAAGGGATTTTTAATGACGAATGTTCCTGAACCTTGCACCAGGGTCGTTCATGATGATTAATGTCCTTTCGATCTCCAGATAGGGCAGGACACATTGTCGCATCTCTATATTCAACCGGACCTCGCTTCCACCCGGCATTTTGGTTTTGGCCACTTCGGCTATTTCGGCCTCGGTTTTTGGGCTCTTCTTTCCTTTGTAGGCCACCAGACACCCCCCTGCATTCAACAGCGGGAAGGCATGTACGGCAAACAGCTTGAGGTCTGAGAACGCGCGGCTGACAATCACGTCAAAACCGGCTTCCGGCGGCAACAGATCCGCCATTTGTTCCAATCGATCATGGCAGACCCGAACATTCACGATTTTAAGTGAACGAATCACCTGCTTGAGGAAACTGACCCGCTTGCGTCTTGCCTCCAACAGCGTCGTCGTCAGGGAAGGAACCATTATGTTGAGGGGAATTCCCGGAAACCCCGCACCGGAGCCGACATCTAAAAGCGATGACCCGGATTCGATAATCGGAACGGCCATGATAGAATCCAGATAGTGCTTGACCGCTATGTCGAAAGGGTCCGTTATGGCCGTGAGGTTTACCTTTCGGTTCCAGTGGACCATATTCCGGGCATGCACCGCAAAATGCTCGGCCTGTTCCCCGGAAACATCAATGCCGAGTTTACGGGCGCCCTCGACGACAATCGATTTCCATTCCGCAGACCCGAGGCTCACCATATGCTTCAAGACTGTTCTCCCGCTGCGCGTTTTCCATTCTTCAATTGGCGATCAGGCCGCATCCGGGTTGCCCGGCTTGCGGAAATCCATGATAACCGAAATATCACCCCCGCCGGAGGATTCGATGACGGCATGCGGGTATCGTTTCTTGAAAACATTGAGCATGGCCGCATTCTCCTTTAGCACCGTTGCCGAAAATCCGTTGTAATCGTTTTCCCGGGCAATACCTTCGAGCATTTCCAATAGAAAGGTCGCCGTCCCCATCCCCTGGAAATCTTCCCTGACGACGAAGGCGACCTCCGCCCGCCCGCCATCGTCAGCGTAGGATCCGATAGCCATGATCTCCTTGTGCCCGCCTTTCTGCACCATACCGACGATGGACATATTTTTGCGGTAATCAATAGAGGCCCACTGCTTCTGTACGACCGCATGCGAAAAAAGCTGCATCCGGTAAAAGAAACGAAAGTAGATTGTTTTCTCCTGCAGGCTGTAGAAAAAATTCCGGTAGGCAAATTCATCCGACGGCAACAAGGGGCGAAACCCGACTGTTTTACCGTTTTTCAATGTAAAATTTCTTTTGTAGCCTTCAAGGAACAGCAGGTCCTCACGCGATGGCGGAAGCTGATCCTGGAATATGTAATGGCGTTTTTTAGCGACCTCGATAAGTTCTTCCCTGAACTTGGGGTGAGCTATCTGGGCCAGTTCCATCACCCGCTGGTAAATACCTTTCCCCTGCAGTTCGGCAATGCCGTATTCGGTGATGATAAAATTCACGTCACCGCGGGTCGTGGCCACACCGGCGCCTTCACTGAGGTGGGGCACGATGCGGGACACCTCTCCGTTCTGGGCCGTCGAGGGAAGCGCAATAATCGAAAATCCCCCTTCCGACATGGCGCTGCCTCTTAAAAAATCTACCTGATCGCCGATACCGCTGTAGAACATGTATCCCATGGAGTCGGAGCATACCTGCCCGGTCAAGTCCACCTCCAGGGCCGAACTGACGGAAACAAAGTTGTCATTGCGTGCAATCACCGTCGGATCGTTGACAAATTCCGATGAACGGAAATAAAACATGGGATTGTTATTCACATATTCATAGATCTTTTGCGACCCCATGCAAAGGGATGCTACAACCCTGCCGGATAAAAGACTTTTGCGCTTGTTGGTAATCACCTTTTTTTCGAAAAGCGGTATGAAAGCGTCGGTTATCAGCTGGGTATGGATGCCCAGATCCTTCTTGTCATCCAGATACTGGAGTATGGCGTATGGGATGTGGCCGAAGCCGATCTGCAGTGTGGCGCCGTCGTCAATAAGCTGGTTGACGAAAAATGCTATGCGCCGGGCGATTTTATCGTCTTTTGCGCTGGGCACCGCTTCCACCAGTGGTTCTTCATGCCAGACGAGATAGTCCAGGTCATCCACATGCACAAAACTGTCGCCCCATGTTCTCGGCATCCGCGGATTTATCTGGGCAATCACCAGCGTTGCGTTTTCTACACCCGAACGGGTGATGTCCACTGAAACTCCGAGGCTGCAATAACCGAACTTGTCGGGCGGGCTCACCTGCACCAGGGCCACGTCCAGACCGATACGCTGGCTGGAAAACAATTTGGGTATCTGCGAGAGATAGGTCGGCAGATAATCGATCTTGCCTTCAAAAGCAGCTTTACGCATTTGACTGCTGATAAAAAACAGTTTCAGGGAAAATCGACGCAGAAAGGATGGATCATCCACAAACTGAGCCAGGGTCATGGAGAGCATCTGATAGATCATGATATCCTGCAGTTTGGGATCGTTGACCATGGATTTGATCAACTGCTGCGGTTCTCCGCATCCCGTGCCGATAAAGACACGGCTCCCGCGCTTTATCATGCCCACGGCTTCTTCGGCGGTGGCCAGTTTGCCAGGACAATACTCTTTTAAATCCATCTAAATCTCCGTTATCAGCTATTTAAAACCATTATATTATATGATCCACGTACGCACAAGCCAGAACAACACCATCCCCACAATAACAGTCCCCCCCAGTGATCGGGTCGCCAGGGCAAAGATAAATGTCGGTATGGCCACCCACATCTCGGGCCTGAACATATCCAGGCAGCGGGGCTCCCCCGAGGTAACCAGGGCCGGAATAAGTATGGCGGCAAGAATGGATGCCGGAAGGAGTTCCAGCCACTCCACAAACCAGCCGGAAAGATTATAGCGGGTAAGAAAAAACAGGGGCATCCATCGCGGGAAGAAGGTTACCGCTCCCATGGCGGCGATCATGATGATGTAGTCCACCGGTCAGCCTACCTCCCCGCTCTTTTAATCATTACACCGATCCACGCAGCCAGCATACTGGCCAGCACGATATATGCATTTCCGGGTATCACCAAAGCAAGCACCACCGCCAGAATGCCGGCGACGACAGCAGTCAGGGCGGCAATCCGGTTCTTCATCTGGAATATCAGCAGGCAAA
>JAFDAT010000043.1 GCA_019313725.1 Deltaproteobacteria bacterium | reverse complement strand
TCAAGCATGTGCACCTCATACGATATAGTAAACGGTCGGCTCTGTGCCGAGATTGTGTTTACGCCGAATGGTGTAATGGGGTCTGAACAGTTCTCTGATTTCAGACTCGGGATCGTGCAGATCGCCGAAGGCGATGGCGCCGTTGGATGCTTCGACACAGGCCGGCATTTCACCAACGGCCAGTCTTTCAGCACAGAAGTTGCATTTTTCAACGACACCTTTCATCCGAGTCGGGAAGGATTTGCTGACCTCTTCGATAAACGGCCGCGGATCTCTGAAGTTGAAACTGCGCGAACCGTAAGGGCAGGCCGCCATGCAGAAGCGGCAGCCGATGCAGCGGTGAAAATCCATCAGGACAATGCCGTCCGATTTCCGTTTGAATGTCGCCTGGGTAGGGCAGGCCCGGCAGCAGGGCGGGTTCTCACAGTGGTTGCACATCACCAGAAACGGCAGGTGCTCAATTCTTTCATCCAGAAATCTCTGCGTCTGGTTGGGGAAGGCGTTGTGGAAATGCTCTTCCCAGATCCACTTGATTTCATGATTTTTATTTTCAAATTTGGGAATGTTATGAATTTTGTCACAAGCTTCGATGATGGGTTCCAAATCTTCCGCAGATTCGAACTCCCGGGTGTCGATAACCATGGCCCACTGTTTGGCTTTCAGCGCGTCTTGCCCCTTTTTAACCTCAACACCGTGGGCGTTTTCATCGCCCCCTCCCGATGCAAAAGCGTTCAATACGGGTCGGGTTGTCAAACCCAGCGCCGAAACACCGGCCAGTTTCAGAAAGCGTCTTCGGCTGTCTTCCATTATTCTGTCTCCTTCGGGGTATCAATATGGCAATCCCAGCAGTAAGGCCGGACCGATGCATAATCATGGCATCGGTCACAAAACTCGGCCTTGTTCGAGTGGCATTCCAGACATGTATTGGAAAGACTCATGTTAAACTCTTGCCCACTGCTGTTGACAAAGGTCCGTTTGGCGTTCCTTACGACCGAGTGCCGCCAGAGGTCCAGCAACTGCATGTGTTCGGACTGCATGTAATCCGTCGGCATGACACATTTTCCGTGGTTCAGTTCTTTCGCCTTTTCGGTCAGCTCAAGCTCGGGGGCCGGCGCGGCCTTGCCCAGGTTGAACCAGAAGGGAAACGCGACCACGGTTACAAAAATCACGACTCCGGCAATGATCCACTTCTTTTCACTCATCTGAATCCTCCATTCCCGGCAGCGGTTCGCCGCGCAGATCGGTATCCCGATCCTTTTCACCCTGTAAAATCAGGGCATTGGCTACCATTTCATGCACGCCATAAACTTCGACCTCCGGCACCCAGTAGGACATCAGGTCCGGCAGTGCTGCGCGGTCGATTGCGCAGATGGTGGCCAGGGTGTTGACGCCCTTGCTTTCATGAACGGATTTTACGGCATTGGCCCTGGGCAGGCCGCCCGCCATTCTGAGCTCCATATCTTCGCCGGCATTGAGACCCGACCCGCTGCCGCAGCAGAAGGTCTGCTCACGGATGGTGCCGGCCGGCATTTCATGAAATTTGTTGCAAACATTTTGGATCACATACCGGGGTTCATCCAAAAGCCCCATGCCTCGCGCGGGGTTGCAGGAGTCATGGAAGGTGACACTCAGGTTGTCATTGCGGCTCTTATCGAGTTCCAGTTTGCCGTGCTTGATAAGGTCGGCCGTGAATTCCGTGATGTGGACCATCTTGGTCGATTTAGCATTTTCAAACTTGGTTCCGGTAATGGGGGATACCGGTTCCTCCAGAAAATCGGCCGGTCCGTTCATGGTATCCATATACTGATTGATGACGCGCCACATGTGTCCGCATTCACCCCCGATGATCCACTTAACGCCCAGTCGTTTGGCTTCGGCATACATCTTGGCGTTCAGCCGTTTCATCATTTCGTGAGAGGTGAAAAAACCGAAGTTGCCGCCTTCTGATGCATAGGTGCTCCAGGTGATGTCGAACCCGTACTTTTCCTTGAGATAGTGAAAAAGCATCATGTAGCCCATGCAGGTATAGGTGCCCGGGTCGGCGAAGACATCTCCGGAGGGTGTGATGAACAGGATGTCGGCCCCGACTTTATTGTACTGGGGCTCCACCAATACGCCGGTGATTTCTTCGATGTCTTCCTGAAAAAATTCGAGCATGTCCTTGAACGCATGGGGCTGGATGCCCAGGTGGTTGCCGGTGCGATAGCAGTTGGCCACCGGTGTGGCGATCCAGTCGATGTTCAGGCCCAGCAGGTTTAACAGTTCCCGCCCCATCATGGTGATTTCGGCGGTATCGATGCCGTAGGGGCAGAAAACGGAGCAGCGTCGGCACTCGGAACACTGAAACATGTAGTACCACCACTCCCTGAGTACCTCCAGGGTCATGGGGCGGGCACCGCCAAGTTTACCCAGTATTTTCCCTGCCCGGGTAAAATCGTTGCGGTAAATAGAGCGTAAAAGTTCGGCCCGCAGCACCGGCATGTTTTTCGGATCTCCGGTGCCGATGAAAAAGTGGCATTTGTCGGCGCAGGCTCCGCAGCGTACACAGATATCCATGAACACCTTGAATGAGCGGAATTTTTCGAGTCGTTCCTTGAACCCTTCGTGGATGATCTCTTGCCAGTTTTCAGGCAGCTGCCAGTCCTCATCGAAACAACTCCATTTGCGGGCATTCGGAAGGCCTACATACTCCAGGCTTTTAGGGTTGCCCGCGTAACAGGCAATACCTCTGCGGATCTCCACCGGGGTGTCCATCCAGTCGGTGCGGGGTGGACGGCTATCCGTTTTGTATAGTTCCTCTGGTTTAAGAAGATCTGACATATATTACTCCTTTTTTTCTGTTTCTTCTGGAGGTGTTTCAACAGGCTGTTTGACCACCGGCAAGCCTGCTTCGACCATTTTTTCCCGGAATTCATCCTCATATTCTTCGTAGGTATGCACATGAACAGGGTAATTCCAGGGGTTGATGTGGCGGGTTGCGCGGGTATCGGCGGTCATGTTCCGGGTCGGGCTGAAAAAGATGCCCCCGATATGCATGAGTTTACTGAACGGAAAATAGACCAACAGAATACTGACGAAAAAAATATGCACATAGAAAATGGATGCCAGTCCTTCAGGGATTGTCGGATGAAAGCTAACCAGTCCCATGGTAAGTTCTTTAGCGGCGACCACGTCTATTTTGGTCACATAGCGCATGAGTATGCCGGTGAAGGCGATGCCGAAAATCAGGAAGAGCGGAAAAAAATCAGCTGCCAGGGAGATGTATTTGACATTGGGGATGAAAACCCTTCTCAGAAAGAGGTAGGTGACCGCTGCAAGCAGGACAAGACCGGAAATATAGACGCCGGGCAGCCCGAATTGATTGATATCATAAAGAATTTCGATTCTAAAGAAAGAATCTACCGTTTCGAGAAGTTGGACAAGAATGGGCACGGGTTCCGTGAAAAAACGTAAGTGCCGGAGCAATACCGTCAGGAATGCATAGTGAAAAGCCAGGGCGCCTACCCAGAGGAAAATTTCCAGATTGTAGGTAATTTTCGGGCCGGCCTTCATTTTCAGGCGGGTGTTGCGAAACAGGGATCGAAACAGGACAATTTCCAGGAACATCCGGATGACCACCGCACCTTTTGAAAAGGGGTTGTCGATGGCATTCGGCTTGATCCATGGCAACGATTTCTGCTGCCCGCAGGTGGTGGTAATCCGAAACGGGACCGCCGAACGGGCCCAGTTCCTGATGCGGGATATGAATCCTATAATAAAGGTGAGCAGGGCGGCATAGGGCAGGATGATGCCGAACAGAACCTTGAAAGCCATCCCCGTCCCAGCCAGGATATAGGAAACCAGAAACAGTACAATAACCGCTAGCAGGGAATACATGTACTTTAAATTCATATAACATTACCTCGCGTCTAAATATTAAATAAATTTCGGGTCTGGCTCATCCGCCGGAACCTCTTTTATTAATCCAGCTCTTGCAAATGCTTTATAGATCTTGTCTCTTTCCACGTTGGTCTTCATGCTGTAAATTTTTTCCCTGCAGGCCATGAACACATCAAATCCGGTCAGCGCCAGCATGTCGATTCTGGATTCCAGGGCCAACAGTTCATCGAAGTGAATCTTCTTTTGGTTTTTTTTGTAGAGATTTCGGACAATCGGCTTTAAAAAGAAAACAAAACCGGCAGCTTGAGTGGGCGTAAAATTCTGGACGGCCCGTATTCTGATAAGAGGGTCGATGATGGCGGCCGGAGATTCGTTTTCATTGTGTTTGAGCAGTAAATTGAAGAGTCTGGTCAGCGCGTGTCTGGTGGTGCTACCCACCGGGTTGGCAAAGGCGTCCTTCTGGCCCTGATAAAACATTGCCGTATCGGGCGCATAGGTTTGGATGACCTGCTCGAACCATTCATTGACGATCGTTTCTTTTTTTTTCTCTAAAAGAGCAGTCAACTCCATTCCAGCGGATAACTCCTTGCCTTTATACCGGTTGCTATTATGCTGTTATATTCAGCCTAAATCTTGTCATCTACGCGCTGAGCTATAGTCAACTTGAAAAATCATGTCAAGGTAAAACGAAAGTTTCAAGACCGGTCGCCGGGGACAAATGATGCTGAAAAACTTTGGATAAAGATAATTTGATGCGTATTTTGGCGTGAAACTTTTGTTAAAAGCTGTATCTCAGCTCCAGAAATATTCTGTCGCTGTCGCCGATATTCTCGAATTCAGGCGTGTCTCCGGATTGATACAAAACCAGTCCGCCATTGATGGCGAAGGCGTCGGTCAGGTCGTATTCAAGGGCAAAGCGCTCAAAGGATCCGGACATAAAATCGACGCCGTAGGCCGAAGCTAGAAGGGTCAGGGTGAGGGTCTCGTTCAGCCAGTCCTTGGTCAACCTTGCGGCGTACTGGGATTCATTCTGCTTTACGGATGATGGGGATTCTTCAAGGGCTTCGTCGTAATCGTGCAGGTGGCGGTTCAGGGCTTCGAAGCTGAGGGTGATTTCCCTGAACCCGGAATATTCGATACCGGCCAGTATATCGGTCCGGGAATAGGTCTGGTCCGGCGTGTTGAAAAATTGAAGTCCCCGGAAATGAGCAGCCTCCGCTTTGATCAACCAGTTTCCGAGGGCAAGGTTGTAAGCGGTCCCGAACATGTCAAGGCGAGCATGTTTCAGGACCAGATTCGGCTGGTAAACGGGCGGAGGTCCGGGCGATATCAAATCTACCGATTCCAGGTAGAGGTAGGGTGCATCGTCATAAATGTCTGCATAATAAAAGGAAATATCCCACCCGCTGAAAATCCCGTTGATGGCCAGCGCATATTCCATATTTTCGATGCCGTCTTCCGGGATCTCTTCATCCGGGAACGGTCTATCCTGAAAGTAAAAATCGCCGCCGTACACCGGCAGGTCGTTAAAACGGATTTCAGGTATGGCCATACCGCTGATATTCCAGTTGGACCAGTAATAATCCAGCCGGGCCATGGTCACGGGAAGGCGCAGATCCCTGATGTCCGTCATGCCCACCTCCCTTAAATACAGAGGGTTGAGCACATCGCATACCCTGAGATTGTCCGATTTGCCCCAGACGACGATCTGCCGCCCGACCTTGATGTCCAGGTGCTGTGTCAGGTTTCCCTGAATATAGGTGTCCCGTAGTTCCAGATTCTTGACATGGATATCGGTGGCGTCCTGCGTGTATTCATCCCATCCGTTTATATCGTAAATCAGGTCATAGTAGCCCCACAGGGAGATTTTGGCCTGCCATGACTCGCTCAGCTTGGCATCCGCCTCCAGCAGAAGGTCGCCCCGCAGGCTGGAGAATCCGCCCCAGTCGGTTTCATCCTCTGTGGACGTATTTTTAGCGTAGTTGTAGAAAGCCCTGAATCTTGCAATTCCCCCGAGGGACAGGACCGGGTAGACTGATTTTGATTGATTTTTGGAGGGGGGGGTGGCCTGGGATTCTTCGGCATAACCCTCAGCGGGGCCATCGTCAAAGCCGTCCATCACATCTTCTAGGTCGGTATCCGTTGTATCGACAGCATCATCGTTAAAGCCCTCAAGGGCATCTTCCATGCTGGTGTCATCCTCGGCCAGGGAGGGGCGGGGAACACAGAACAGCAGACTGGCAGTCATCAATATCACAGCCAAGATGAATAGGACGCGATAATTTTTGAACAGCAGGTTTTTTAAAGGATGAACATCGAACATCGAACATCGAACGTTCAACATCGAAGAAGGAATTCTGTCTTTTTTTTGACCAAGCGCTATATGCATAATCCAGTTAATCCTGTCACAAATTCCATATCAGCCTGGCTGCTGTTTGACGCTGGGTTTTCTGCTTTTTTCAGTTCCTCACTCGAACCCTTGAATCCTGAACCCCTCGGCCCCTTTTTATAACCCTTTTTCCAGCCGTCTGATGGTAAAAAGATCATCGGCAAGATTCTGGTTGAAACGGACATTTTTCCTGTAGAGTTCGGTTTTGTGAGCCATTTTTTTCCCTTTTTTTTTGGTAATGTGCATTTCCGTACCGACCCACACCCCATCGATCTGTTCCAGGGTTCTGGTGTCCAGGTATTTTAAATAGCCGCCGTTTTTGACCCAGTGTACCGCCCTGATGACGAACTAATTGTCTTTCCGGACAAAAAGCAGTGATTTGGTATAGCCGGTTTCCTTGATCACCTTTTTTCCCCTGGGAACGGATTCAATGAGCCACACGGGGGCGCCCTTGACCGCCATCTCTTTTTTCAGGGTGAAGTCATAATCATCGAGGTTGCGGGCGGTCATATCCGCATAGGTCAGATCGGATCCCATGAAACTGCCGCTTTTGTCGCTGGATGCGATCCGCTTAGTTTTGCGGAGGGCCGGAAGGTAAAGCCACTGGTCGTCGTTTTTGGCGGGGTCGTCGTAGTCATAGGTCAGGAACCCCGTGTTCCGGACGTCGGCCGGTTCGCGGAAAAACATCAGTCGATAGGTGTCTTTATCCATGTCCTTGCTGAACGAACTGATGCTGCGCTTGCGCTGATGGCCGTTTTTGTCGATCAGAATCATCTCCATGTCCGCAGTCTGGTGGTCGCCGTCGTCGCGGGCGTCCACCTTTTCCATGATGGCGCGCGCCTTCGGGTCGTCGGCACCTGCCTGCATAACCGGTAGCATCAGTGTCAGGATCAACAGTGTGAATATTGAATATGAAAATATTTTCATTGTACCCTCCCATAGCTGGCCCTTCCGGAAATTCCGAATGACAAGCACCAAATTCCAAACAAATTCTAAAACTCAGTATCGAAAGCTCAAACTTGATTCCGCAATCCACAATCCGCAATCTACATTGTATGTGTGAGCGCCTGGTCCAGATCTTCTATCAGGTCGGCCACATCTTCGATGCCTACGGAATACCGTATCAGACTTTCCGGTATGCCCATGGCAGCTCTTTCCGCTATCTTGAAACGCGGCATGAATTCCGTAAAAAGCCGGTTTGTGCCGCCGTAGCTGTCCTTGATGGAGACGACCCGGTCACCCGGTGACAGGAGGCAGAAGAGCGTATTGCTGACGGCCGCCATGCCGCTGGCAAAACTTACCGCGGATTCGGCACCTTCGAGCAGGCGTACCTTGTCTTCGAAAACCTGAACCGTCGGGTTGGTGTTGCGGCTGTATATGTGCCCCGGGGCTTTCCCCTGGCCTACCTGCAGCCATTGGTCCATGTCGGTGTAGCCAAAGGAAACGCTGGAGACGATGGGTACCTGGGTGGATCGTTCCCAGAAAGGCCGGTTTTCACCCCCCCAGACGGCGGTGGTCCCCATGCCGGGGTTTTCAGACTTTTTTTGCATTTCAAGGAGCTCCTTAATTATTATACCGGTTGTCATAAATTTTCCGATTGATTTTCGGGATTATAACCCAAAAGAAGGTTATTGGTAGCGCCGATGAATAATCCTTCTCTGATCGTAAAAAACTCGCTTCTAAAAGACCGTAATACCGAACAGAGCTAAATAATGGAATTCAATCAATCCGTCCCGTGAGAAGCGTCAGTTCCAGCCCGCCATGCGGGATGGAGCGGCGCTTCAGACCGGCCGGGAACCTGTTTGCCAGCTGCCTGTCCGGCAGAAAAATAGCTGCCCGCCATTTTTTATAATCCTTTTTCAGTTTTTCGGCAATTTCGGTGTACAGATGATGACGTTGCCGAATTGAGCCCAAACGGATGCCGAAAGGCGGGTTCAGGGTAACGACACCGGGCTGTCGGTTTATTTTATGGGGAAGCCGGGTGAAAAAATCCGCCTCGGCAACGTTGATGGTACCTGACATGCCAGACTTTCGCACAACGGATTCGAGTGAGGTGCAGGCCTTCGGATCGATATCCGAAGCAAAGACCGTGTGGGCAGCCGGCAAGGCAATTTGCCGGGAACGCACCTTTTTTAGATATTGCCATTGCCTTGTTTTAAAAGCCGGCCAGTTCATAAAGGCAAAATTCCTGTACCACCCGGGGGGGATCCGACGCGAGATCGAGGCGGCTTCCAGCGAAAATGTCCCTGATCCGCACATGGGGTCTATCAGGGGCTCTTTGCCGCTATATCCGGCCCATGCCAGGGCGGCTGCCGCAAGTGTTTCACGCAGCGGGGCTTTGCCGACATCGGTTTTTATCCCTCTTTTATACAACGCGTCACCGCTGCTGTCCAGCGAGACAACGAAATGGTCATCGAGAACACGGACAAACAGGTTCTGAACGACAGAGCCTTGGGTGTCGGGAATTTGTTTTGCCGAGCCATTGTACAACGTTGCGTCAATATTTCGCTTGAAACGGTCGGATATGGCCGCGGAGTGAAAGAGCCTGGAGTGAATGGTTTTTACGTTGACCTGCAACAGGGTTCCATGGTTGATGTGAAGCTCCCAGGGAATTCGGTCCAGCTGTTTTTCAAGCTGTCTGAAATTGCTGGCTTTGAACCCGGCAATTCGCATGAGAATCCTGATCGGGATCCGGAGATCGAGGTTGGCGGCGTAAGCATCCTGCAGCCGGCCTTTGAATTCCACCCCTCCCGAGACGATCTCCGCACGGGCGACGATCCCCGGCAAGGCGGATATTTCGTGGTAACAAAGGGTTTCCAGCCCGGGGGCGGTGACGGCAAAAAGGGAATGGATTCGACTGCTGACGTGCCTTTTGACCCGTTTTATCAATGGTTTCTCAAACATGTGCCACCTAAAGGTTAGGTTCTTCGACCCCTCGGATTCTGGTGAAATAAGCCTAAAAGAGGGGTACAATCGCTATTATGGTACGACCACGTAACGGGAATCGATCCGGATATTACAGCTTGATAAACATGTCATTGCGTATTACAAAATCGGAAATACGTTAAAAATTTGCATGCATTGTATTCAGATGATCGTGTAAACACTTTTTATTAAGTCCCATTTTTCATGCTTCGTTGGGTGCAGTCAAGCATGAAAATTTACAAGGGGAATTGTGCGCTTTTATTATGGTTGATGTGTTATTCAAAAACGCGTCGTATGTGGCCGCCGATCTGGGCAGCACCATTTTTGAAATCATGGATGGCGCCGGTGGCGCCCGTATCCAACCGGGGACCCGGGTGTTGATTAAACCGAATCTCCTCATGCCGGCCGGGCCGGACAGGGGTATCACCACCCATCCGTTGATTGTCAAGGCGGTGGTAGCCTACGTCCTGGAGAAAGGTGCTAAACCGGTGGTGGCGGACAGTCCGGGCATGGGCTCCTTTGAAAAAATCCTTCGTAAAGGGGGGTATCTGGATGCGACGAGTGGAATGGATGTGCTTTTCAGACCGTTTCGTGATTCCGTCAGCGTAGATATCGGCGAGCCCTTCGGCGCGATCGGCCTGGCCAGGGAGGCCCTGCAGTCTGATTTTGTGATCAACCTGGCCAAGTTGAAAACCCATGCCCAGATGCTTTTGACCCTCGGGGTAAAGAATATGTTTGGTTGTGTCATCGGGCTGAAAAAACCTGAATGGCACCTCAAGGCAGGCACTGACCGGGCCATGTTTGCGCGGCTGCTGGTCCAGATTTGCCGGGCCGTCGACCCCGATATCACCATCGTCGACGGCATCATGGCCCTGGAAGGCCAGGGGCCGGGCAGAAGCGGGACGACCCGGGAGCTGGGGTTGATCGCCGGGAGCAGAAATGCCTATGCCCTGGACATGACCCTCTGCAAGGTGTTGGGGCTGGATCCGTCCGAGCTTCAGACCCATAAGGCAGCAAAAGAACTGAAGTTGCTCCCGGAGAATATAAACCTGAGTGGCAGATTTCACGTTCTGAATGATTTTGTTTTTCCGGATATCGGTCCTTTGACGCTTGGTCCGAAAATGCTGCACGGATTCATGCGTAGAAATATCATCCAGAAACCGGTTGTTGACAACAACGCCTGTAAGCTGTGCGGGGAGTGCTGGAAGTACTGCCCCGTCAAAGCCATAACCCATAACATCAAGGGTATCCGCTTCAATTATGACACCTGCATCAGGTGTTACTGCTGTCTGGAAATATGCCCGTATGGTGCCATACAGATGAAGGAGCCCTTACTGGGCAAACTGGTTCGCCCGTACATTCATTCTTCAGAAACCTGAAGTGCTCATAACAGGGAAAGGAGACTGTAAAATGAGAACAATCTTTCTATTATTGATGGTTTGTGTCGCCGGCGCGGTGGCCGGCTGTTCCTCGGTATACGATGTTAAGTATGATTATGATCAGAAAACGGATTTCAGCCGAATGCAGGCCTATGGCTGGCTGCCAACACCCGAGGGTGCCGATATTGACGATATCAGTATTGAACGGGTTAAAAAGGCCGTAAATACCGAATTAAAGGCAAAAGGGCTTAGATTGTCCTCACAGGATCCGGATTTTTTGATTGCCGAGCACATGGGCGCCGAAGAAAAGGTTCAAATCAACAACTGGGGATATGCCTATGGCCCCTATAACGGTTACTGGGGCGGCTATTGGGGCAATGGGGGCGTGTCGGAATACCGTTATGAAGAGGGCACCCTGATCCTGGATTTTGTAGATGCCGAGACCCACAAGCTGATCTGGAGGGGGGCGGCAAAAGCGGAAATCGACAGGGTGAATACACCGGAAAAGAAGGATAAACTGGTGGCCGAAGCCGTACAGAAGATTTTAGAAAGCTTTCCCCCGCAGGGTGCGCAGTAACACCTGACACTTGAAGCCTTGGGGAAAGTTGTCCGGCGGGGCCAAGCCGGTTGCTATGCGGTCCGCCTTAGCAGGGTTAAAACGCTGGGCTACATGCTGTTATCATTGATAGTTAGCCAGTTAATTACTAATGTAGGCCAGGGCTTCAGCCCTGCTATGAATTGCACTTCTCCGGCTTTCCCGCAGGGTAAACAACATGGCAAAATAGATGCCATCCTTGGAATTCACCTGGGGGAATATCCAGGAAATGGTTCCATTTCTACAATATTGATTATAATAACAACTCATTATCTATACTTTGCCAGGTTGTTTATGCAACTATGGGGTTTACCCTGCTGAAACTGTATATACGTTGGAGACAAACGAACAATCGTTTTTCATGACCGGATGAATTCTTCAAAATTTTTGCTTCCGGTTACCGCATACCTGTGTTTTTTTACTTCTACAAGATCACCGCAGGCTACCAGCACTTCCGCATGGCTGATAATTTCGTTGGCGGCCATCAATTTTCCCGGGCCTTTTAAGAGTGATTCCCTGAAATGGAGCCGGACGATTTCATCAACCTCTTTTTCCTCTGTCGCTAGGATGTCCAGGATGGAAGCAAAACGCTGGATGTGGTGTTCAACCAACTGGTGCAGCCTTTCCCTGAGGCGGATGGTATTCCATTGATTCCGATAATACAGGCGGTGTGCCGGAAAGACCAGGATGTCCGGATATTGTTCGGCAATTTGCAGCAATTCATTGAGCGAATCCAGATAGCGCTTCAAACCGAAAATGGAACCCGCTTCCGGGTACAGGGGGGCCAGAATGCCGGCAGCCTCTTCATATTGTTCCAGGCGTGTCGGCCAGGGCGTGATGTCCGGGAGGACCACATCGCCGACGATGAGGGCCTCTTCGTTCAGCATGACGGCCAGGGAGTCGGGACTGTGACCCGGCAGGTGCAGGGTGGAGATGCCGCTGCCGATTACCGTGACTTCATCCCCGATCCTTTCAACTTCCAGATTTTGTAACACGCGATGGTAGCCGAGACAGTTTTCCTTGAAAAAGGATTCGGGCATTATGCAGTGCCAGCATTTGGCCGGGAAATGCTGCTTGTATCCCTGAGGTGCGAGGGTAGGGTATTGCCTGATCAGGAGGTCGTATACCGTGTGGGCTTTTATCTTGATATCGGTCAGGGCAATCAGCTCGGCCAGGCCGCCGTCGTGGTCTTCGTGGCTGTGGCTGATCAGTACAAACTCAAGCGCGTCGGGTTGGATGCCGGCGCTTTCCAGCATGTCCACCAGGTGGCTTCCCTGGCCAAAACGCCCCGAGTCCACCAGGAAAGGTCGGTCGCCCATGACGGCGTAGTTCCAGGTGGGGCCGAGGTCCCAGTGGCCCCCGTAGAAATTCTTTGTGGGCAGGCTGATGATCTCAAGGCCGGATGGCAGCCTGAACTTGACAACCATGCCGTTGCCGTTCTCATCGCCTTTTTGGATAATCTTCAGATTGTTCAAAGGCATCTCCCCATCGACTTGAAAAAGAAGTTCAGGTTATCAATTCCAATACTGCTTGATCCATCGTTTAGATTATAACTCAAATTACCTATCAATGCAGCCCATGGCTGCAACCCTGCCATGGTTACTGTGTCGTTGTGGTTTGAATTTTATCGGCTTATGACACGGGCTCCTTATCCACCGCCAGGACACACAGCAGTTCGGCCGCGATGGTAGCGGCCGCCAGGGCCGTGATGTCGCTCACATCGTAGGCCGGGCTGACTTCAACCACATCCATGCCGACATAGCGGGGGCCGGTAAGGTTGCGCAGAATTTCAAGAGTTTTGAGTGAGGTCAACCCACCGGGGACCGGGGTTCCGGTGCCGGGTGCGTAGGCCGGGTCTAGACAATCGATGTCGAAGGTAAGGTAAACGGGGTTGTTGCCGACCGCAGTTTTGATGGCCTGTGCGGTTGTTTCCGCGCTGGAGTTCATGACTTCGGGCGCATGCAGGATCTTTACGCCGTGGGTACTTGCATTGGTGGTGCGAATGCCAACCTGGATCGAGGTCGCCGGGTCGATCAGTCCTTCCTTGAGGGCATGAAAGAACATGGTGCCGTGGTCGACGCGTTTTTCCGCTTCTTCCCAGGTATCGGAATGGGCATCGAAATGCACCAGGGATATCGGTCCGAATTTTTCTGCGTGGGCCTTGAGCAGGGGGTAGGTTATATAGTGGTCGCCTCCGAATGTCAGCATGAATACGCCGGCACCGATAATGTGGCGGGCGTGGTCGGCAATGGCCTCCGTTATGGTCTCCGGTTTTCCCACGTCGAACAGGCAGTCGCCGTAATCGATGACGGCCAGGCGTTCAAAGGGGTCGAACGGCCAGGGCCAGGGCGGGGCCCAGGCCAGGTGAGCGGATGCTTTGCGCATGGCGGCCGGCCCGAAGCGGGTCCCGGGGCGGTCG
>JAFDAT010000361.1 GCA_019313725.1 Deltaproteobacteria bacterium | reverse complement strand
TGCCATTGGTGCGCACGAAGGCTATATCTACGTCCGGCAGGAGTATCCCCTGGCGGTGGAGAACATCATTTTTGCGATTCAGCAGGCAGAAGCGTATGGTTTTCTTGGGGAAAACATCCTGGGCTCGGGGTTCGATTTCAAGGTTGTCGTGCACCAGGGTGCCGGCGCTTTTGTATGCGGTGAATCAACTGCTCTGATGACAGCTCTGGAGGGCAGGGTGGGGGAGCCCCGGCCGAAATATATTCGCTCCAATATCAAGGGTCTTTGGGAACGGCCCAGTGTCTTGAACAATGTCGAGACGTGGGCCAACGTACCGCTTATCATCAACAAGGGCGCTGACTGGTTTACGCAGTTTGGCACTGAAGGCAGTAAGGGAACGAAGATTTTCTCCCTTGTGGGAAAAATTAACAACACCGGCCTTGTTGAAGTCCCCATGGGCATAACCTTGAAAGAGATCATCTACAACATCGGCGGCGGCATTCCCGACAATAAGAAATTCAAGGCTGTGCAGACTGGTGGGCCATCCGGGGGGTGTATCCCGGCGGAAATGCTGGATCTGGAAGTCGGATTTGATGAACTCGCCAAAGCCGGCTCCATGATGGGTTCCGGTGGAATGATTGTCATGGATGAAGATACCTGCATGGTGGATGTGGCCCGGTATTTTATAAACTTTCTTACGGATGAATCCTGTGGCAAGTGTGTCCCCTGCCGCGAAGGTTTGCGGCAGATGCACAAAATCCTCACCAATATTACCGCAGGAAAAGGAAAAGAGGGGGATATCGAGCTTCTGGAGACGCTGTCCGAGACCGCCATGGAAGCTTCACTTTGCGCATTAGGCAAGAGCGCTCCCAATCCGTTCTTGAGCACATTGCGCTATTTCAGAGAAGAATACGAAGCCCACATCAAGGAGAAGCGGTGCCCGGCCAAGTCCTGCAAGGAATTGATTGCCTACTACATTGACCCTGAAAAGTGCCAGGCGTGTATGCTGTGCGCCAAAAAGTGCCCCGTGGAGGCCATCGACGGCGGCAAAAAAATGATCCACATCATCGACCAGGAAAAGTGCACGAATTGCGGAACCTGTTTCGAAGTCTGTCCTCCGCGCTTTGGCGCCGTAAAGAAGATCTCGGGCGAGCCGGTCCCGCCGCCTGTTGCACCGGAGAAAAGAAAATTGCCGGAAAGAAAAATGTCGGAAAAGAAAATTTCCGGAAAGAAAAAAAAGAAAGAGCAGTCAAAAAATGAGTGAAATCAAACTGGAGATCAATGGAAAGGAAGTAATGGCATCCCCGGGGATGACGATCCTGGCGGCAGCCGAAAACGCGGGGATTGCCATCCCGACACTCTGCCACCACGAGAAACTGGAACCCTTTGGCGGCTGCCGGCTTTGTATTGTGGAAGTTACGGATCGCGGCTGGACCAAACTCGTTGTCTCCTGTGTTTACCCGGTTGCGAACAATTTGATTGTCAGAACCAGAACGCAAAAGGTCGACCGAATTCGCAAAACCATTCTGGAACTGCTGCTGGCCCACGCCCCGGATTCCGAACCGTTGAAAGAATTGGCGATAGAATATGGTGCCGACAGAGATCGTTTTGAAAAAGACCCCTCATTTTGCATTCACTGCGGACTGTGTGTGCGGTACTGTGCCGAGGTTAAAAAGAAGCATGCCGTTGGGTTTGTTGACCGGGGTATTAGAAAAGAGATCAGTTTCATTCCGGAAATAGCCGCCCGGGAGTGCAATGACTGCAAGGAGTGCTTTCCCTTGTGTCCGACGTCCTATCTCCAGGCGGCTTTTGTGCTGACCCAGGCCCTTGCGTTTTCAAAACAGTAGAACGGTTCCTAAAAAAGGAGGGTTCAATTGAAAATTCTCACAACCGTAAAGAAAGTAGTCGATGTGGAACTGACCATTCGTGTGCAGGCGGGTGCCATTGTCGAGGACGGGCTGCAGTATGTGATCAATGCCTGGGATGAAAATGCCGTGGAAGCTGCTGTTCAACTCAAGGAAAACAACAATGCGGAAACCACCCTGGTCAGCATCGGCGGCGGTGACAACACCGACATGATCCGCAAATGCTATGCCATGGGAATTGAAAAGGGGATCCATGTCGAGGATCCGGCATTGGAAAAAGCAGATTCCCCGGTATTTGCCAGGGTGCTGAAAAAGGTTTTTGAAAAAGGGGACTATGACCTCGTTATCACCGGGAAGCAGGCCCAGGATACGGATAGCGGCCAGACCGGGATCATGCTGGCAGAGTATCTGGGGCTGCCGTGTGTCAGTAATGTCATCGATATTCAGGTGCTGGATGATCAACACATCAAGGTTTCCCGGCTGGGTGACGCCGGAACCGAAATCATCGAACTTGAACTCCCCGCCGTGGTCACCGTCACTGACAGCATCAATGAACCGCGGCTGCCGCAGATGCGCGGGATCATGATGGCCAAGAAAAAGCCCATCGATGTGATGGATTTGTCGGCCCTGGGTATTTCCATCGATGATGCCGACGGTGCCGCCGCCCCAACATCGGAAATTGTGGAGTTCATGGCATCGAAAACGCGTGAGGCCGGACAGAAATTCGAGGGTGATGCCGCCCAGATTACCGCTCAGGTAGTGAGTCTGCTGGTAGATGAGGCTAATGTTCTGTAAGCATGGATCATCTTCCGATCAGTTGTAGCATTATTGAAAAGAATAACCCTAACACATAAGGAAACATCATCATGGCAAAAATACTCGTCGTCGCAGATATCAAAAATGATGCGCTCAAAGACAGCACGACAGAGCTTCTGTCAAAAGCCGGATCCATCGGGGCGGAGACCGCCGTGGTGGCTATCGGCAGCAATATCGAAGCGTTGATTTCCGGCCTGGTAAACGCCGGTTCCGATACCCAGTACGTTGCCGATGATCCTGCACTGGCCATTTTTTCTGCCGGCCCATACGCATCCTGCGTTGCTGATGCAGCCAAACAATTTGAAGCAGATCAGATCTGGTTCAGCTTTTCGGAAAGCGGCAAGGCAGCTGCTCCGAGGGTGGCGGTGCAGCTGGAAGCTGCCTGTGCTACTGAAATTACCGATGTCGCAATTTCCGGAGAACACGTCGAAGTCACCCGGCCGGCCATTGCCAATAAAGTGATGCAGCGCGTCAGGATCAATGCCGGTCAGATGGTGGTCGTCGTCAGGGCCGGAGCGTTTGAAGCAGCGGAAGGGATCACGGGGACTGAAAATGTTGTCACGCTTTCGCCTCCGGCAGTGGATGTAAAGGCCGTGGTCAAGGAACTGATATCGGATGCAAGCGGTGAAATCGATCTTGCCGATGCTGACATCGTTATTTCCGTAGGACGCGGGGTCAAGGATCAAACCGGTGTCGATCTTGTCAAAGAACTGGCCCACGACCTGAAGGCTGGATTCGGTTCTTCCCGGGCCATGGTGGATGGCGGTTTCATGGCCCACAACAAGCAGGTCGGGCAAACCGGAAAAATTGTGGCCCCGTCACTGTACATGGCTATCGGCATCTCCGGAGCCATTCAGCACCTTGCCGGCATGAACGGCTCCAAGGTGATTCTGGCCGTCAACAAAGATCCCGAAGCGCCGATATTCAATGTCGCCGACTATGGCATCGTCGGCGACCTTTTCGAGGTGGTGCCCATACTTCGGGCGGAAATTAAAAAAATTCGAGCATAATCAAGACAGGCTAAAAATTAGCAGATGGTCTGTATTTTATAAATGATGTTCAAAAAATGTTTTATTCCTTTTCGGTTTATCTTGATCTTAAATGCAAATTTTAAGAGTGAGCTGCCCATGAACCCCATTCTAATGTCACTGCTCCTCCTGATCGGGCTGGCCGTCTTCGGCCGCACGATGTTTAAAAAAATCCTATTGTTAAGGGCGCTTGAACCCGAGAGCCGGGTCAATCATATCAAGGACCGCCTCAAGAATTTAGTGATTGTGGCCATTGGTCAGCAGCGC
>JAFDAT010000360.1 GCA_019313725.1 Deltaproteobacteria bacterium | reverse complement strand
AATGCCAAAAGCGAAACCACCCATCACGAGATGGTGAAAAGGGTTGAGAGACAGCCAGGCGGGTGAAGCGTCCAATGCCACGATATTCAAAAGATAACCGGTGCACAGCACCCCCAGTACCCCGCCGACAATAATACGATAACTTGCAATCCCCACCACCATTAACAGGACCGCTCCCGCAAGGCATAACAGCGCCGATGTAGCGCCGATGCTCCCCGGATAATTCCCCAGCAGCAGTTTCAAAAACGGGTATCCGGCCCCGTTCAGAACAGATTCTATTTTTTCCTGTGATCCCGCAAGACCGGCAATAGACAGGGGGGTCGCTCCGCTGAAAACGTCCAGAGCACCCGCTTTGGCCTTATCGATGACCACCCATACCGCGTCCCCCGACATTTTAGCGGGATAAGCGAAAAAAAGGAACGCCCTTCCGGTCAAGGCAGGATTGAGAATATTTCTGCCGGTTCCGCCGAAAACCTCTTTTCCGATCACCACGCCGAAGGATATACCCACGGCAGCCTGCCACAAGGGCATGGTGGGTGGTAGCGTGAGTGGAAAAAGCAGTCCTGTGACCAAAAAACCCTCGCTGATGGGATGCTTGCGAACGACCGCGAACAGAATTTCCCAGAAAAAGCCCACGCCATAGGACACCACCACCAGGGGAAGAACGATGAGAACCCCTTGAAAGACAATGGAAAACGGTGACAGGCTGGCCCCCGAAGCCAGGTTGGATTGATAGCCGGCATTGTAAATACCAAACAGGAAAGGCGGCAGCAGCGCCAGGATGACGAAACTCATGAAACGCTTGACATCCAGACTGTCACGCACGTGAGCATCTGCCCGGGTTGTCAGGCCCGGAATGAAAAAAAAGGATTCCGTGGCTTCGAAAAGCGGATACCATTTCGCCAGTTTCCCATCACCCTGGAACAGGGGACGACTTTTATCAAAGATGTCGGCGATGAGCTTCAACTGATTTCCTTATAATATTCATTCTTGGCCTGCCTCAAGATCGCACAGATATCGATTTTCGAAGGGCAGACAAACGTGCACAGCCCGCAATTGACGCAGTCCAGCAGCCCGTGGGCCAGGGATTCCTCAACCTCTCCGGTCAGTGTACTTTTCAGTGCGAATTGCGGTAAGATATCGACCGCACAGACATCGTCACAATACCCGCAGTTGATGCAGGCCCGTTTCTCCCCGTGCAGTCCACAGTCCACCTCGAAGGGTGACGTTTTCAGGCTCGACAGAAATGTTCTTGAACGGGTCGGTTTTTTCAATCCCGGCCTGGCAAAACCGAAAAGCTCTTTTTTATCACCTTCGGGAAGAATGGTAAGCGAGGTTGCGTACAAATCCAGAAAGGATTCTTTTTCGGCTGCATACCCCCTGAATATCCCCCCGACAATATAGCGGCTGTGCTCAGGGCTTTGGCTGGTTTCCCCGGAAATAAATTTCAGGGGCGCCCCCATCCGCGTGCGGATATGTAGTTTCTCATGGGCCAGGCTGCCGGCGAGCACCACGGTTCTTTCAACCGGGTACTTCCCGGTTTTTATCAGTTCGGCAAGCAGGAGCAAATCCTGCCCGCTGATATACCAGGCCTTGTTCTCATGGGGATGCTGTTTTGTACGGTACAGCAGAACACCGGCATCACCGGTTGGATACGGTCCGCTGACACGGTGCGTCAGTACACCTTTAAGCTGCCCGGCAATGGCCTCATTATCCTGGTGCAGCGAGACATGTACCTCGTCAGACAATTTTCTGAGGATTTTCACTCCGAATGCCAGCAGGTCCACCCTATCCGCGAGGTAGATTGCCGGATCCGGCTGAAAAGGCTCCCGTGAGTCGAGGCTCACAATGATGGACGGCGGTTGGACTTCCGGCCGGGGAATGTCGCCAAAGGGAAACTCCCTGAAAAGGCACCAGAGCCCGCCCTTCAAAATGGCATCGACCAGTGATGTTCTCGACATGCTGTCCAGCTGGGATTCGGTGCAGCTAGAAAAAGATTCATGCTGCTCATCCCGATCCAGTTGCACCACCACTTGCTGAATGACCCTCCGCGGGCCGAAGACGATCTCGGCCACCCTGCCGCCGCCTGGAGATAAAAATTTGAACTCAGGGTTACGCTTGTCTTCGAATATCACGGAACCGAGTTGAACCCGGCTGCCCTGTTTTACCTTGAGCCTGGGCTTGACAAATGGTATTTTATCGGGAACAAGGGCCACGAATTCCGGTGTCTCCCTTGGGGACACCTGCTGCGAGGGATTCCCGGTCAAATGAAGATCGTAGCCTTTTTTATTGTGGATAAATTTCATCTGCCCTTACAACCCTTGTGAAATGATGGGTTTCAATTTTCAGATCAGCATGGTATTTTAACAGCAATAATTATGCCCGACATACTGTTGATGTGGTATAAAGCGGTACAATTACCACCTTTTAACACGGGATCGGCTGAATCTAAACATTTTTTTTATTTTTCGGTCAAATTCAGAAACTCGAGTTCACCGGTCTGTACCCGCACTGCGCCCAAAATTTCGAAGCACCCCTGCAGTGATCTTATCGGGTCTGATCGCCTATTTTGATACACATCTGTCTCAATTCGATTGATTTTGAAACATTCACTAATACGTTTTCATGTGTTGTCCCTGATGATAACACTGACATTTGAAAAATTACCTGCTGCAAACATCGCTGTGCAGGCGGAGCATGAAAATTTATTAGAAGAATCTCATTTTATCGCCATCCTGGCATGATATTTGGTTATATATCAGACACAAACTCTATAGCCCAACCCCAACCAGGCATGAGGTGAGACATGGAAAAAAAAGTGATCAATACCGGACTTAGGGGCGTTACCATTGCCAGCACAAAAATAAGTGATGTGGACGGGGCTGCCGGCAAGCTCGTTTACAGGGGATACCTGGCCAAAGATCTGGCCGGAAAAGTATCCTTTGAAGAGACCGCCTATCTGCTGCTGAACGAGGAACTGCCCGGTGAAGCAGAATTGGCTGCCTTTAGAAAGCGTCTTGCCGAAGAGCGAACCATACCCAATGCGCTTGTTGCCTTTCTCGAAGCGAGCCCTAAAGATGCACTGCCCATGGACATACTGCAGGCATCGGTTTCCATTCTGGCCCAGTATGACCCGGATCTGCAAGATGCATCCCGGGACGGAACGGCCCGCATGGCCCTGCGCATGATTGCCAAATTTGCCACCATCGTGGCAGCCTGGGACAGGATACGCAACCACCGGAAACCCATACCGCCGGACCCGAACCTGAGCCATGCCGCCAACTTCCTTTACATGCTCAGCGGTAAGGTTCCGGACGACGCGTTGGCCGGGTATTTTGACACCTGCCTGGTCCTGCACGCCGAACACTCCTTCAACGCCTCCACCTTTGCCGCCAGGGAGGTGGCCTCTACCCGTGCGCATATATACGCATCCATCGGCGCTGCCGTCGGCTCGCTTTCAGGCGCCCTTCACGGCGGCGCGAATACCCGGGTAATGCAGATGTTGCTCGCCATAGGATCAGTGGACAAGGTTGATGAATATGTGCGCGAAACTCTCGAGCAGGGAGGCGTCATCATGGGGCTGGGGCATGCCGTATACCAGACGGACGACCCGCGGGCACATATTCTGGCACCCATGTCCAAAGCCATGGGTAAACGCGCCGGAAATACCCGCTGGTACGATCTTACAATAGCGCTTGAAGCCAAAGGCAAGGCCGCATTTAAAGCTAAAAAAGGCCGGGATATTTATGTCAATGTCGATTTTTACAGTGCCTCGCTCTATTATTATATGGGTATCGCCGTGGACCTGTTCACCCTTGTTTTCGCTATTTCCCGCATAACCGGATGGTGTGCCCATGTCCTGGAAGAACAGTTTGCCGAAGCAGCACCCAAGACCGCGCTTTACCGCCCTGAATCGGACTACGTGGGCGACTATTGCGGTCCGGATGAATGTGCAT
>JAFDAT010000359.1 GCA_019313725.1 Deltaproteobacteria bacterium | reverse complement strand
ACGCCGGAGAACTTCAGATCCTGTGTTGCTAAGGGTTCGAAGTAAAACACTACGACTTCACCCTTAGACGCCTTGACTCTGAAGCTCTCCGGCGTTTGCAACGTTAGGGTTTACTCAGATGCTGATCTTCCAATAAAGTTATGATAGGGGTTATTCGAATAACTTCATCTGCTTAGCATTGATGCCTTCACCCGTACGCAGGTTTTCCGGTCGCGTTAACGAAGGATGGGCTTTTCCGGCTTCCTGTCGGCAAAAACCTTTTGCCCCCGGGGCAAGTCCGCATATTTTTTGAATTTGAGACGCCCGGTTGCCCACGGTTGATTTGACCGTTTTGAAGTGGGAACAGATAAGCGCCGGGGTAAGCACAAGATCGCTGCCGGTGTCAAAAAGGAAATTCAGCCTTGCGATGACTTGGACGATGGCGGCGGCCCATATGGCTTTATGCCCGCGCAGGATGTCCAGGTCGGGTGTGAGGGAGATCTTGTCGCAGAGGTTGAGCGCGAAAGCAGTGTATTCCCGGTTGAGGTGCTTGACACCAAATTCCTGGATCAGGCTTTTGATGACATCGACACGCACTGCATAGGCAATGGTATCGTATGCTTGTACCTTACTCGTTTTGTCCGGTGGTCCGGTTCTGTCTTCCGTTCCATGACAGCACTTTTCGTGCTCTTTTCCGCTTCCGCAAGGGCAAAGATCATTCCGTCCGATGGTCATGCTTCACCTCGTGTCAAAGGGGTTGGTGACCTATTACCTATTAACAGTTCGGCGTAATATTCAAGATACGCCAGGCTTTTCAAAAGATCTTCCTTCTGGTGCGGTTCGAGGGTAATAACCGGAGGGTCGGACTTTCTTGACTTTATATAGTGCCAGACAGGTTCAAAATCGATGTTGCCCGATCCCATGCCCAGGTGCTGGTCAAAAGTCCCGTCATTGTCGTGCAGGTGAAACTGGCCGATGTACTCGCCCAGGGCGTCCAGCCAGACCGTCGTTGTGGATTTGCCGAAGGACCACAGGTGGCCCGTGTCCAGACACAGGCCGACGTGCTTGCTCTTGAGTTCGTTCAGCAAAACCAGCATCTCGCTTGGATCGTGCTCGTATACATTTTCGAGCATCAGGTGCGCACCTTGCTTATTCAGTTGCTCGGCAAACCAGGACCACACGTCCAGGCTATTTTGGATCCATTCCTCTTTGAAGAAAGCATAGCGCTTGGCGTCATACCCGGCATGGCAGACAACGGTTACGGGCTTGAAGATCGGTACGAGTTCGAGGAGCTGCTCTAAACGCAGCCGTGTGACACTCCTGATGCGAGGGTCTTTGGAGCCGGCCGACAGATCGATAAAGGGCCCGTGCAAGGTAATGCGGGGTCTGTAGACAGACAGGGTATCGGCAATTTCTGTAAATTTGGATCGGTCGAAGTTTTCCAGGGCGTCGGCGTCGATACCGATTTCGGGATTAATCCTGTTGACCGTAAAGAGATTCAGGTATGATTCAACAAGCATCCTGAAAGGGATATTGACCTGTACATGGTCGAGCAGTTTTTTTTGTTTGTCGGTGATATTCACGCCGGGCTCCATGCGGTTCGGGCCCGGACCAGTTCCACCTGGTCTTCTTTACGGACGATTGTGTGTGAGAACCTGTTCCCGAAAGGATCGTCCTTCCGGCACACGGCGGTGATCCGGTCGTTTTTGAAGGCTTCTCCCAGGAAATTGAGTTCAAGCTCCCTGAGGGTTAAATCTTCCCGACCAAAATCGGGGATACTTTCCAGAAGCCATTCGATATAGCTGACGTTGTTGACGTGCTGGTTAATGTCCAGGTCATGGTAGCGCACAAAAAAGCTGCTTCGGTGGTCGCCCCCTTCGACTTTGGGTAATTTACTCAGGGAATGGTCGAGGGCGTGCATGCCTTCGATGGAATTGATCTGATCGGCAAATGCGGTGGGGCGGACCGGTCGCCTTTTATCCGCATCGATGACGATCCAGGCACTGACGGCGCTGCCGATGGTCCGGCCGGTCGTATCCTGGATTTCGAAATCCCTCAGGGCGAAAACGGTCTGTATGCCGGATGGCCAGGTTCTGATCCGAATTGGATCCCGCCAGGCGGAAAAGGTTTTCATTCTCAGCATCATGCGGGAGAGGACCCATGTGTAATTTTTTTCCAGGAGCTGATGCACGGAGACGCCCAATCTGAAGGCGTGGTTGCTGGCCGCATCCTGGAGCAGGTTGAAGATGGATGGAATGGAAAGCCTGCCGCCGGCATCGATTTCATAAGAACGGATAATGTAATCCTGTTCCAGTATATTCAGTTCTGATGTTGGCTGCCCTTGATTCACGCGGCGTTCTCCCGTCTTTACTTGGCTTCTTCTCGCTCCATGACAATATGTGACTTGATTTCATTGAGAACAAAATAGCGCGTCAGCGCGTTGGCGATTTCCGACTGCGTCGGCTTCTTGCCGGTTGTTTCAGCGATGAAGTTTTCAACGGCATCCAATGCTTCCACGATGCAATTTTCCATTGCTCCGGTATCAGACATGCTTGCTCCGATCACAGTATTTTGCTAATCATGCAAAGGGTTCTGACAATAGGTTCGATTTAAAGTATAATCAAGGCCCTGCCTTTTCGTCAATGATCAATTTAGAAACATGCATCAGCACGGATGGTGTTTAATATTCCAGGTTTTGGGCCAGGAATACTATTCTCAAATATGGCTGACTGTTTCTAATGAAATGGAAGGTGAGATGCCAAAACTAAAAATAACCCAGGCGAGCGTTCCGGAGGGTGTCATCGATCTTGGTGTCGGACAGCCGCAAGTGGATCTGCTTCCACTGAAGATCTTGAAGACGGCGGCGGAATATCAATTTCACCAGGCAGACGCGAATATATTACAATATGGTATGCAGCAAGGGGACGCCAATCTCCGATGTGTCCTGGCGAATTTTCTGGGACAGGAATATGGTGTCCCTGTGGATCAGGGGAGTTTGCTGATTACCGCAGGTGTATCCCAGGCTCTGGATCTCATCTGTTCACTGATGACCAGGCCAGGGGACACCATTATCGTGGAAGAGCCTTCCTACTTTCTGGCCTTGCGCATTTTTGGGGACCACCACCTCAACATCGTGGGGACGCCCATGGACGAATACGGCCTGATTATCTCGGCGCTCGAAGACAATATTAAAAAATTTAACCCTAAACTGGTTTACACCATGCCGGTGTTTCACAATCCCACCGGTGTGACCCTGCCTGCAGACAGGCGGGCGGATCTGGCCCGGTTGAGTGAAAGGCATGACTTTCTGGTTGTGGCCGACGAAGTTTACCAGCTGTTGGCGTACACGAATGAACCGCCGCCGCCCATGACCACCTTCGATACCGCCGGGCACGTTATTTCACTGGGGTCGTTTTCAAAAATTCTGGCGCCGGGGCTGCGGCTGGGCTGGATGCATGCGCACAGAGAGGTTCTGGAGCCCTTTTTGATGTGCGGCCTCCTGGACAGCGGCGGCGGCCTGAACCCGTTTAATTCGAGTATTGTTTCCAGCGCTATCGAGCTCGGTCTGCAGAAAGAGAACCTGCTTCACCTGAAAGACGTCTACAGAACGCGCAGGGATATTTTAAGTCGGGCACTGCGGGCGCAGATACCTGTGCTGGATTTCAGGGTGCCGGATGGCGGTTTTTTCATCTGGGCGAGATTCAAGGATGAAACCGAGGCGGCGGCAGTCCTTGCAAGTGCCGTGCGTTACGATGTGGGGTTTCAGCCCGGCAGCCGTTTTTCGAGCATGAACGGACTCAACACCTACCTGAGGTTCTGTTTTACCTATTATGACAGCGGGGACCTGGTAGAGGGAGTGCAACGGCTGGCGCGGGCGATGGACGCTGCCGGATAACTTTTTACAAAAGGATTTCTAAAGGAGATGGAAACATGGCCATAAAAATTTTAGGCATTGCCGGCAGTCCGCGTCACGGGAACACCGATATCA
>JAFDAT010000358.1 GCA_019313725.1 Deltaproteobacteria bacterium | reverse complement strand
AATTTCAATTCGGCACTAACTGGTCGCGTTATTCCGCCTACGTAGGAGATATTTTCGGTTCCCTTCTCGCCATCGAAGCCACGGCAGCCTTTTTTCTGGAATCGACATTTATCGGCATCTGGATCTTCGGCTGGAAAAAACTCTCCAAAAAAGCGCATGCCGCGGTCATGTGGATGGTGGCACTGGCCGGCAACTTTTCCGCTTTTTGGATTCTGACCGCCAACGGCTGGATGCAGCATCCGGTGGGCTATGTCATCAAAAACGGCAGAGCCGAGTTGTCGGACTTCGGTGCCGTACTGACCAATAAATTTGCCATTCTCGAATTTGTCCACATGGTACCGGCCGCCATGATTACGGGTACCTTTTTTGTCATGGGTATCAGTGCCTACCACCTCCTTAAAAAACAGCATGTGGATGTCGCCACCAAGTCCTTCAACATAGCCTTGATCTTCGGGCTGGTGGCCTCTCTCATGGTTGCATTGACCGGCGACCTGCATGGTGTGCATGTATCCAAGGTCCAGCCGGCTAAACTGGCGGCCATGGAAGCACATTGGGAAACCCAGACCCAGGCGCCCATCGTGCTGTTCGCCATACCGGACCAACAAAATGAAAGAAATCTGATTGAAATCGGTAAAATCCCTTACATTCTCAGTTTGCTGGCACACCACGACATCAATGCCGAGGTGAAGGGACTGCGGGATTTCCCCAAGGATGAACGGCCGCCGGTCCTGATAACACTCTTTGCATTCAGAACGATGGTGGCTCTGGGCACGCTATTTCCGCTATTGACCATCATCGGACTGGTATTGAGGAAAAAACTCATTGAAAACCCCTGGTATCTGTGGATCATGGTCTTTTCCATCCCCTTGCCATACCTGGCCATCGAGATGGGTTGGGTCCTGGCCGAAGTCGGCCGCCAGCCTTGGATTGTCTATGGCCTGATGAAGACATCCGATGCGGCTTCGCCCGTGGCTTCGGTACAGGTCCTGACTTCTCTAATTGGTTTTATTCTGGTTTATGGTCTCTTGGGAATGGTTGGTTTCTACCTGATGTTTAAAAATGCCGTCAAAGGGCCCAAACCGGCTGACGCATAGCAAAGTAAATTTATACGGGGGACAAAATGGTTTTACAAGCAACATGGTTTTTTCTTTGGGGCCTCTTGTGGGCTTTGTTCTTTATGACCGATGGTTTCGACTTCGGTGTGGGCACACTATATCCATTCCTCGGTAAAACCGACCTGGATAAACGTAAAATGATCAATTCACTGGGCCCTCTCTGGGACGGCAACGAGGTGTGGCTGATCACGGCCGGCGGTGTGACCTTTGCAGCTTTTCCCCTGGTGTATGCTGTGATGTTTTCCTCTTTCTATACACCCCTGATGCTGATTCTTTTTGCCCTGATACTAAGGGGCGTCTCATTCGAGTTCAGGGGTAAAGTGGACCACCCGCTGTGGCGGAAAACCTGGGACACCTGTATCTTTATCGGCAGCTTCACCCCGGCACTACTGTTCGGCGTTGCTTTCGGCAATATTTTTAAGGGGGTCCCAATCAACCAGGACGGCATTTTCCAAGGCAACCTGCTCACCCTGCTCAACCCTTACGGCATTCTCACTGGCCTGCTTTTCGTAGCACTTTTTCTGGTTCACGGTGCCCTGTGGATAGCCATCAAAACGGATAAAGATCTTCATGACCGGGCCGCCGCGGCTGCTAATGGCCTGTGGCCTGTGCTTCTGGGTATCGCGGTTATCTTTCTGGTCGCCACAGCGGTGTTCACGCCGTTGTATGCCAACTACCTGGCGTATCCGGTGCTGTTTCTGGTTCCCCTGGCAGCTGTTGCCGCTCTCCTGGGGGTTAAGTTCTTCCTGGTGAAGAAGGCCTATTTTCGGGCCTGGTTTTCCTCGGCGGCCACCATCGTATTCTGCACATTTTTCGGAGTGGTCGGGCTATTCCCCAACCTGTTCCCGTCCAGCATCGACCCTGCCTACAGTCTGACGGCATTCAATGCGTCGTCAAGCCCATTGACACTCAGGATTATGCTCGCCGTGATCATTCTCTTTATACCCATTGTCATCGCCTATCAGGTATGGGCATACATAATGTTCTCGCAAAAACTGACTGAGGAAGACTTATCACTGGATGACGCCTACTAATGGTAATAAATGACGCCTGAATGATCCTCATTCAGGCGTCATTTATTATGAGACGCGGCTGCGCCGCTAATGATTTCCCAAAGGAGAAAAAATGAAAGCCGCATTGGTACTTCTTATCATCATCGCTGTATCAGTCGCCGCCGTGGCTGTAGTCGGAGCCGGCAACCAAGGCGCTGAAAACATCAAAATTTATGGCGGGTCCAAGGGCAATATACTGTTCCCCCATCATGCCCACCAGGACCAACTGCAGGACTGCAACACCTGTCATTCCGTCTTCCCCCAGGAAGCCGACAGCATCAAAAAGCTAAAAGATTCAGACCAGCTGAAAAAAAAGCAGGTGATGAACAAACAATGCATCAAGTGTCACAGGGATGAAAAAAAAGCCGGCAATCCTTCCGGCCCAACTACCTGCTCCAAGTGTCATGTGAAAGGATGAGGTTGAAGGTAAAAGACTGAAGGTAGAAGGCCAGCTTGATGCGGATAGCAAATTACTACCTTCGACCTTCCACCTAAACCCCTAACGTAAGGAACCCCATGCTGGCAATCGGCATACAGGGCAGCCCTCTCAAAAACGGAAGCACAGCGTATCTGCTGAAGCGGTGCATGGACGAACTCAAGGCCCAGGGCGCTCGGATCGAATTCATCGATGTGCCGCGCAAAGACATCAAGCCGTGCCGGGGGTGTGGGTTTTGTGAAAAAAAGGGTTTTTGTGTTATTAACGACGATGACATGTCCAAAGAAACCTACGGACTGCTAAGAGAAGCCGAAATCGTGGTGGCGGCTTCACCCGTATTCTTTTACAGTGTTACCGCCCAGGCAAAAGCCCTCATCGACCGAACCCAGACCCTCTGGTCAAGAAAGTACCGTTTCAAACTTTCCGACCCCTTGAAAAAAACACGTAAAGGCTGTTTTCTTTCCATGGGCGGCAGCAGGGGCCGGCAGCTCTTTGATGGCGTCGACCTGGTTGCCAGGCATTTTTTTGACGCTATAGATGCCAGCTTTGCAGGAAGCCTCACCTACCGTGATATCGAGACACCGGAAGACATGCGCAATGTCCCCGGCCTCTCCGAAGATATCAAACAACTGGTTACCGGAAACCTGATACCGGCCGAAAACCGGAAAAAGGTGTTGTTCGCCTGCAAGGAAAACGCATGCCGCAGCCAGATGGCCGGCGCCTTTGCACAGCGGCTGGGAGGTGAAAGACTGGATGTAATGACGGCCGGAAGTCTGCCGGCAAAAGAGGTCGACCCCTTAATGATCCAGGTGATGGCAGAAAAAGGGTTTGATCTGGCCTTTCGATCACCCCGGTCGCTGGATCAGGCCATTGCCCTGCACCAACCCGAAATTATCGTGACCATGGGTTGCGGGGAGGTGTGCCCACATGTTCCGGGTGCGGTGCAGATGGATTGGGACCTGCCGGACCCCGCAGGAAAACCAGTTGAATTTATGGAAAAAGTCCGTGATGAGATAGAAGAAAAGGTCTCCGAATTTATAAACACCTTATAATATACTTTTAAAGAATTCGGAGCAATAATCATAAAAAGCATCAAAAAATAATAAGTAACAGAATTTAAATTTTCCCCGGCTTTAAAAAACCCGGGAAAATTTAAATTCAAAGGAGAATAAAAATGGCCAACCCTGAAGAGATGTACCAATGCCAGACGGCCAATTGCGGCTATATTTACAACCCGGACAAGGGGGACAGAAAAGGAAAAATCCCCAAGGGCACGCAGTTTGACGACCTGCCGAACGATTGGAAGTGCCCCATCTGCGGGGCCGGGAAAAAAATGTTTAAACCCCTTGGATGACCCGGATCTGCCGCTGA
>JAFDAT010000357.1 GCA_019313725.1 Deltaproteobacteria bacterium | reverse complement strand
GGCTTATGGTGCGGATTACCGGCTCAACGAGGGCGACGGTGCCTTTTACGGACCCAAAATTGACCTGCACATCGAGGATGCACTGGGGCGAACCTGGCAGTGCGGTACCATCCAACTGGATATGAGCCTTCCGGAACGCTTTGACCTGGGATATATCGACAGGGACAATGAGCGGCGGCGGCCCATCATGATCCACCGGACCATATTCGGTTCCATAGAAAGGTTCTTCGGCATTCTCATTGAACATTTTACCGGAAAATTCCCCTTGTGGATGGCACCGGTTCAAGCCGTCATTCTACCCATAAACGATGAGCTCACACCATCTGCGGAAAAGTTGAGCAGTCTGCTGGCGGCGGCAGGACTGCGCATAACGGTGGACACCCGCACGGAGAGTCTGAACAAAAAAATTCGCGAAGCCCAGTTGGCCAACATTCCGCTTATCCTGACGTTTGGTGCCAAGGAGATGGAATCCGGGAACCTGTCAGTCCGGACCCTGGACGGCAAGGTGACGATGGGGGTACCGCGGGAAACTTTTCTGGCCGTGGTCAAGGGACACATCGAAAAACGGGCGCTGGATTTGAATCCCGATTTTTCATAGGCTGCTTACAATCACAAAAAATTCTCATCACGAAATCACGAAAATATGAAACCATAAAAAAGACCTGAAAATTTCGTATTTTAATAAGGGCGTAATGAAAAACAGGGTAAACAAAAAACGTGATCCATCCAACGCCGGGGTCTCAACGCACCGTATAAAATGGTGCGACCTGCGCTGCGAGTATGCGGACTTTGCCAAGGTGGATGCTCTGGACGGAAGCTGCCGGACTTTTCAATCCCTGTGGTGCGATGCCCTTGAAAAACACGTGACCAAGAACGCCCCATGTGAAAAGGCTTTCGGCAGCAGGCGGCCTACCACGGGATTATGAAACTTTAATTTTATGCACCTGACTCCCTTTTTAAGCCACCGGCTCTGCCGGTGAGAATTGAAAAGGTTCTACCAATCCGGTGAGGATTGCATTGTAATCAAAGCCTTCAATAGTGCTAAGCCGGTGGCTTAAAAAGGGAGTGAAACCCAAGAATTTTATCTTTGTTTATTAAGTGGTTCCAGTTCCACCTTCAATTGGTTTTCAACACATAAGGCCTTCAATGTATACAATATGAATGTCCCCCAAGGGACGAGCAATGAAATTGAAAAAATCATCAAAAAAAATTCTTGGTATAAATCAGCGATCACCGGCAGAGCATGGCCCCTTCGAGGGGCCTTCCTCATACCCCCGGCTCTGCCGGTGGTCGCTGATTGACGATTCTCCCTTGAGAAAATTCCTGGTCTACTGGCTCCCGGTATTGCTCTACTGCCTTCTTATTTTTATTCAATCCTCCTTTCCTGCATCTGAACATGTTCCCGAGTTTGATTTTTCGGACAAGCTTCTGCATGGGGGGGCTTATGCCGTGCTCGGCTTTCTGCTGTTTCGGGCATTCAACGCCATGGAAAAACGCCAACGGGCAGTCAGATATTTGGTATTGAGCATTGTACTGGCATCGCTGTACGGTGCCAGCGATGAAATTCATCAATACTTTGTGCCCTCCAGGTCAGCAGAACTGATGGATTTTTTTGCGGATTTCATCGGCAGCATTGGCGGGGCGATGGTTGCGGTGGCCTTTTTCAAGGAGAAAAAGCCGGGCAATCGTCAGCATAGGCCCTAACACGGTCTACATCATAACGGTTGTCGCCGTTTTGGTCGGTTGGAATGTTGCAAAATTGTATTATCAATTACCAAGAATAAAAAGGCAATCAAAGTCAACCGTTATATTGACAAAAACCTTGTAATTCGATAAATTTCCGTTTTCTAATACGAACAACGAAGCATGAAACATAAGACAGGAATTAATTTATCACCATTAGAAACAATTATCAGCGTGAATTTTTGTTTGAAATGGTGCTTTTGGGCAATTGATATCGACCAGTAAAATGATTGCCTGTTTCTAATGAAAGAGAGGAAAAGAGGCATGCGCGAAAATCAGACCATCGTTTTGAACGGGAATGAGATTTCTTTTGAACCGGGTGAGACCGTACTTGAAGTGGCCAGACGTTCCAGCATCGATATACCGACGCTCTGCCATCTAAAAGGTGCCTCACCGACGGGCAACTGCCGGGTCTGCATCGTCGAGGTTGAGGGCGAACAAAACCTTCTGCCATCGTGCGACACCCCGGCTTCAGGTGGTATGGTGGTTCATACCGAGTCAGCCAAGGTCGTGGAAGCCAGAAAATTGATCATACAGCTGATGCTTTCTTCAGGAAACCACAACTGTGCGATCCGGGGGGCCGAGGGCAACGACTGGACCAAGTTTCAGATGGGGGTTCAGGCCCAGGATCAGAGTGGTGAGTTGTGCCCTGCGTGGGGCGACTGCCGGTTGCAGGATCTGGCCTACCGTTATCAGGTCTCGGCTGAAAAGCACCTTGAAACCGAGGTGCCCTATCCCATGGAAACGGTTAACCCGTTCATCGTGCGTGATTTTTCGCGGTGCATCAAGTGCGGCAGATGTGTTCAGGCCTGCAATGAGGTCCAGGTAAACAATGCCATTAATTTCGGCTACCAGGGCGCCGATGTCAAAATTGTCACCCCGGGTGACAAGCCCCTGAAAGACTCGGAATGCGTATTCTGCGGTGAATGTGTGCAGGTTTGCCCGGTGGGGGCGCTGGTGGAAAAAGACGCCCGCTACCAGGTCCGACCCTGGGAAACCGCCAAGGTTCGCACAACCTGTTCTTATTGTGGCGTAGGGTGTCAGATCTACCTGCATGTCAAAGACAACAAGGTCGTTGCCGTGAGCGGGGTGGAGGATGTCGCCCCCAACTACGGGAGCCTTTGCGTCAAGGGCCGCTTCGGGTACGACTTCATCGGTTCTTCCGAGAGGCTGACCACTCCCTTGATCAAAGAGGGGGGTGAATTCCGGGAAGCCACCTGGGATGAGGCGCTGGACATGGTGGCCAAACGGTTTGCGGATATAAAGAGCCGGCACGGTGCGGACAGCATCGGTGTGCTGACATCGGCCCGGGTTACCAACGAGGAAAACTATATCGCCAACAAGTTTACAAGAGCCGTATTGAAGACCAACAATATCGATCATTGCGCCCGTCTCTGACACTCTTCCACCGTGGCCGGTCTGGCCGCAGCATTCGGAAGTGGGGCAATGACAAACACCATCAGCTGCATTGAAAAAGCCGACGTGATCCTGGTCACCGGTTCGAATACCACGGAAAACCACCCGGTACTGTCCAGCTATATAAAACGGGCGGTAACCCAGAGGGGGACAAAGCTCATTGTCATCGATCCAAGGCGCATAAAACTGGCCGATTTTGCCGAGTACTGGCTGCGGCAGAACCTGGGAAGCGACGTTGCCTGGATCAACGGCATGATGAACGTTATTATCAGCGAGGACCTTTACGACAAGGAATTTGTCGCCAACCGGACCGAAGGATTCGAAGACCTGAAAAAGACGGTTGAAAAGTACACACCCGAGTACACGCAAAAAATTACCGGCATCCCGGTGGATCAGCTCAGCGAGGCCGCCAGGCTCTACGCCAAGGCCAAGGTGAGCAGCATTTGCTACTGTATGGGGATCACCCAGCATATCGGCGGCACGGACAATGTCAAATCGCTGGCCAATCTGGCCATGCTCTGTGGCCACATGGGTAAAGACGGCAGCGGCGTCAACCCCTTGCGTGGACAGAACAATGTCCAGGGTGCCTGTGACCTGGGCGGGCTGCCCAACGTTTATACCGGCTACCAGCCGGTGGCCGATCTGGCCGTGGCCAAACGCATGGAGGAGGCCTGGGGTGTCAGCGGGCTTTCCACCAAGCCCGGGCTGACGGTGACCAAGATGATCCCTAAGGCCTATGAAGGCGAACTGAAATCACTTTACATTATGGGCGAGAATCCGATGGTTTCCGACCCGGACCTCAACCATGCCGAAAAGAGTTTTGCCAACCTTGATTTTCTGGTGGTCCAGGATATATTTTTAACCGAAACCGCCAAGCTGGCGGACGTGGTCCTGCCGTCCAAGTGCTTCGCGGAGAAAGAGGGAACGTTTTCCAACACCGAACGCCGCGTGCAGAGGGTCCGCAAGGCGGTCGAGCCGCCGGGTGATGCCAAGGATGACTGGAAAATCATGTGCGATATTTCAACACGCATGGGCTATGCCATGTCATACGAGAACAGCAGCCAGATCATGGACGAGATTGCCTCGGTGACACCGTCATATGCGGGTATCAATTATGAGCGCATTGATTACGAGGGTATCCACTGGCCCTGCCCGAACACGGAGCACCCCGGGACACCGGTCCTGCATCGAGAGCAGTTTACCCGTGGAAACGGCCTGTTTCATGCCATCGAGTATATCGAACCCGCAGAGCAGGTGGACAATGACTACCCCATGTACCTGACCACGGGCCGTGTGCTGTACCACTACCACACCGGGACCATGACCATGAAGTCCGCAGGGCTGAACGAGCGGTCACCGGCATGTTTTATCGAAATATCACAGGAAGATGCCGAAAAGTACGCGCTGAATGACGGGGCCCAGGCCACCGTGGCTTCCCGGCGGGGGGATATCCAGGCGAGGGTGAAGATTTCCGATAAGGCCGTTGCCGGCACGATATTCATCCCCTTCCATTTTGTCGAGGCAGCCGCCAACAAGCTGACCAATGCAGCCCTGGATCCAATATCGGGAATTGCGGAGGTCAAGGTTTGCGCGGTAAAATTGAGCAGCGCTGCCTGACCTATGTGGGGGGAACGCCTGATCCCATATACTACCCAAGGTTGTTGAGGCTCCGGTTATTCTGATAGTTTTGGCCGATAAAAGTGGCTGGCAGTTGGGTACATGAAACCAGGTTTGGAATTACAACCTGCTAAATGGAGAAAAACATACAATGAAATTGTGGTGTCGTTTTAAATTTTAAAGTCCTGAACATGCTACGATCAAAGTTTTTCAGCAGTTGATTGGCCGTGGTCAACAAGGGATCCCAGACCGGGCCGAAGGGGGGGGCATAGGCCAGATCCGTCTGGGCGAAGTCGACAACGGTCATGTGGTTGTGCAATGCGACGGCCACGGCGTTAATACGGTGGGCCACACCCTCTTTGCCCACCATCTGGGTTCCCAGGAGGCGTCCT
>JAFDAT010000356.1 GCA_019313725.1 Deltaproteobacteria bacterium | reverse complement strand
CAGAACGGTCTGGGTCGCATGGTGCAACTTTTCCAGTTCCTCCTGCCGCAGTACCTTGATCAGCATGTCCGGATCAATGATAATGGGTTCGATGCTGGCCATATTCAGGTCCTCTTTTTTTCTGTGAGCCTTTAACGGGTTAATCTTGCATGTACTTTTTTAAATTCCAGGTGTCATTTGCGCTTCGCGCGATATTAGGCCTGCGGCCGTCATTCACGCTTCGCGCGTAATTAATTGTGACTGCAATGCAGCCCGCAGTTTAGCTTGGCAGGGTTGAAACCCTGCGCTACATTCCTGCTTCCGGCATTTTGTTAATGTAGGCCAGGGCTTCAGCCCTGTTAAAATCCTTAAAAAGATCTAATCACGAAAACTGAAAAGCACGAAATTACTTTTTCGGATTTTGCTCAAAGTGCTATTTTTCATGGTTTCGAATTGAAAAATTCTTTGTGCCTTTGAGTCTTTGTGGCTATAATTCACTTTCGTTCGTCATCAGATGCCCAATTTTGATTTTAATAGATTGACCGAATTGATTTCGATATCTAAGAGTTCGGCAATCTTCCACTTGGCGACAATGCCTTTGGCACTGCCGCTAACGGATGTTATGATGCCGATATCCAGGTCTTCTCTGACCTGGCGCATGATCTCTTCGTCGGTCAGGGCAATCACATCGATGCCCAGTTTGTCGGCCACATAGGTTTTAGCCTCATCGATCTTCATCTTGCGGGTCATCTGCATCCAGGCTACCAGATCTCCGGCAGTCCGGATGCCGCCCATGGCTGAAGCCAAAATGTGCGCGGTCGGCATTCCGAATATGTCGCCCGTGCCCACCTACAAACCGTCTGCTTTGCCGATCTGCACCAGCGATTTGGAGGCTCTGGTCACGGCATCCACCGGCGGGACTTCGAACATGGGTACACCGCAGACGCCCATGCCGACATTGGGATGGACCGGAATTTCGGCGACAGCCACGGTTGCTTTTACGAAGGTAACTGCGCGGGACAGGTTCCAGGGGATCGATTCGCTGGTGTTGACGTTGATGGCCGGCCCGAAGATGTCCGCACCGGCCTCCTCCACAACCTTTACCTGCTCATGAGGGTAGAGACCGGCCAGGCGCTTGCCGTTATAGGTCATGTCTCCGTGCATGCCCATGACAAATTCCGAAGACATCCCCACCTCGATGGACATGCCCGGGGCAACTTCTTTCAATTTTGAAACCGCTTTCAGGGTTGCCTTGAAATCAGCATCCCCGGCGGAAGCGGCGGTGTCGAAATTGAAGCCTTCGCATCCTACCGCGTTCATCCGTTTGCCAATGTAGACCAGGTCGTCGGCCAGGTGTTCAAGGGCGATTTCCTGAGCCTCCAGCGCCTGACTGATTTTTCCTTCGGGAAGCAGTTCGGCCGGATTGGGGTAAGGGCCGTCCGGCTGGAAGTAGAGTCCCATGTTGGGCTGGGACCCGTAAAAAAACGGGGCCGTGGTCACCTGGGAGGCATTGTAGTATTCCTGGGTTTCATAATTGATGATGGGCTTGACCTGTTTGTAGCTGTAGTCGGTGTGCCCGATGGATATGGTGTCGGCGGCGCAGGCCCTTTCGTAAGCCAGAAGCGACTGGGTGCGGCTCATGGGGATCCCCTGGCCGCTGTTCTCCTGGTCTGCGTAAAAAAGCATGCTGGCGGCATCGTCGGTCACGATGACTTCTTCACCCGGTTCCACGCTGACCACTTTTGACGGGTCGGCGATGATGTCAAACAGCCGTTCACCGTCCTCACTGGTCAGTTCCGGTATGTGAGCTCTTTCCGCGGCATCCTGGGTACCCCTCAGAATGTCTTCCTTGACCTGTTCGGAGGGCAGCCATACCCTCTCCCCGTCGCCCATCCTGCACATGATTTTGTTCGTCATAACGATACTCCCTTCAGCCACAAAGGCCCTAAGACTCAAAGAAAGGTCAGGGGTTTACAGGCTGTCCAATAACACTTGATTCGCAGTGATGACATGTTTTTTTTCAGGGCTGAAGCCCTGGCCTACATTGGCAACACTCTGATTATTCATATGTTATTTCGGCCGACAATATGCACGGCTATGTAGCGCAGGGATTTATCCCTGCCAAAGCCGACTTTTTCCTTCAGTCTTCAACCTCATACCTTACTACCTGCTTTTATGCATTCCCAATTCCGCATTCCAAATTTGGGAGGCAGCCTTCTGCCTGCTAAAATCTGAGGGTCGCAATCCTTTTTTGCAGAAACTTTGTGTCCTTTGTGCCTTGGTGGTTCCATTTAATGATGGCCTTCTGCTTTTTTCACGATCCGCTTCAACTCCTTGACCATATCGTCCGGCAGAGGATCAGGCGTGTGTGTTTCCAGAATTGTCTTGGCCTTTTCATTGGCAACCTGGCGCAGGCTTCTGGCGCCGTCCGCCTGCCAGTCTTCCCGCACGCGGCGATCGATGATTGTGGCCTGGATCTGCTCGGTTGCCAGGTGGTCGAGGACGTGGCGTTCTGCCAGAAAATGGCCGCCGATTCCGATCTCCTTGATCAGATCGACACCCATTAATTCGTCGTCGAAATCCACACCGCAAACCACGCGTTTTACCATGGCGGCGATTTCATCGTCGATGACCAGTTGGCCGAAGCTGAAGGTCATGCCCATCTCGAGCATTCCCGGACCGTAGATAAGGTTGGCTCCGGCCAGTGCAGGCAGAAGGGCGCTGAGCGTCTTCTCGTGTCCTGCCTGGGCATCTGATATCTTGGCGTCAGCCTACCCACCGGCAACGTAACTGGGCAGTCCGTAAAAATTGGCCAGGTCGGCTGCCGCGGCACTGATCATGGCCATTTCCGGCACACCCACAACAGCAGTGCCGTAGCGCATGTCAAAGGTCGTGGAGGAGCTCCCGTAGATAACCGGAGTCCCGGGGTTGGTCAGCTGGGCCAGGATGATCCCGGATAAAACCTCGGCATTATGGGTGACCAGGGTGCCTGAAACCGATATGGGGCTGGTTGCGCCGGCCATCACCATGCTGAGCACATTGATGGGAATCCAGTTTCGGGCGGATTCAACAATCACATCGGCGGCTGCCTCGATCAGTTGCAGCGGGCTGGTGGGGCAGGCGCTCATGGAAAAGATGGGCCGCCGCTTCAATGCCTCCACGCCACCGGCAACAACCTCCGCCATTGCGATCATGGTCTGCATACGCTGGCCGTTTTCGGCTTCACAGGCGTAATGCTTGGTGCAGTTCATTAGAACCGCCTCGAACATGTGCAGGTCATGCGATGCAACCGGCGTGTCCCGGGCTTCCACCGGAGACGAAAGGACATCCATGTGTTTCAGAGCGTCGGTGAGACGGGCGATCCGGGCCACATCCTGTTTGGTGGAATCGCGGATTTCTCCGGTTTCCAGGTCCTCGACCTGGACACCGGTCCCGAAGGTGGTGAAACCCACCTCCCGGCCACCCATCATGAAGTCGTTGTCCGGATTTCGGCCGGCGAGCAGAATCTGGCTGGGGCACATGGTGAGCGCCTGTTTGACAATGTGCTCGGGGAACCTGACCACGCCTGTTTTCTTGTTCACCCAACACCCTTCCCGGTCCAGTATTTTCAGGGCTTCCTGCGAATCGACACGAACGCCTGTCGACTGCAGCACGTCGAGCGTGGCCGCATGGATTTTGTCCAGGGCATCCCGGGAAAATGTTTTTAACCCCCAGCCGGTGCTTATCACCGTACCTGCTGTCGGGCCTCTTTTCATTTCGAGTACCTCCTTTCCCTCAATTCAGATTTCATTCTCAACAGGTTGGTATTCTCAATCATCCTGCTGCATCATGAAAAAATGTAAACGATCAAATTGCGAAAGTCAATATAAAATTGCGAATAAAATAATTTTATTGGTCTATTTATTGCGATATAGATATAAAAATTTCGAAAAAAGATTGACGCGTTCGGCCGGAGGTGTTATTTTTTTTAAAAAATCAGGGGAGGAAAGTCATGGCAAACCAGAA
>JAFDAT010000042.1 GCA_019313725.1 Deltaproteobacteria bacterium | reverse complement strand
AATGAGCACCTCGGCAGTATGCCGTTCTCCAAAAAGGGTTTCTTCAAGCAGTTCTTCGGTAGCCACCACCTCGTGCGACAGTTTTTCGTATTCGGCCAGTTCCCGGATAAACGACAGGATCAGGGCCGCATCATCCGCCCCGGCTTTTCGAATCGTAAACGCTTTAATATTTGTTGATATCATCGTATCTCACGGATGCATTCGTAACAATCAGCCGCATTAATATGAAATGATCAATCCAGACACAGCCCTTCCCACCCCACTTCAGCCAGGTCCACCCGCTCTTTTTCGTCAAAATTCACGCCTTCCGCTTCCAGCAGGACCCGCTGCATCATGTCATACTCACCATTGGCACGGATACTGATCATGCCTTTGCTGTTGATAACCCTGTGCCAGGGAACATCTATTTCCTGTGGAACCGCGGCCATGGCAAACCCTACCATTCTGGGTGTGCAGCGCTCGATATAGCCGGCAATCTGACCGTAGGTTGCAACCCTCCCGGCTGGAATCAAGTTGACCAGATTATATATAAGACGGTACCGGTTCCCCTGTATTTTTTCCAATGGTCTCTTTTCCCTGTTTGACGATGCTGGCAACCCGGTGTTCATGGTACCAATCCATCCTGTTCTATTTTTTCGGCTGTATCCTGAATGAGATGCCAGGCCCTCTTCACATGCCTCTCATCCGTATGGGTCTGACCAATGCACATTCTTAGTACATACTGATCGTTGAGGGTCGTGTGCGTCAGAAACAGCTTTCCGCTGCGGTTCAATCGCTCCACCAGTTCTTTATTGAATGCCTCCCCTGACGTGTGGCGGAAGCAGACCAGATTCAGGGGCGCCGGGGCAACACACTCAAATTCTTTGGCTGCATCTACCCAACCGGCAAAGTCCTGGGCCAGCTGAACATGCTTTCTCACGTGATGCTGCAGTCCCTCAACACCGTAATGCCGCAGGACAAACCACAGCTTAAGACTGCGGAAGCGCCGCCCCAAAGGAACGTGCCAGTCCCGGTAGTCGATCACCTCGCCCGAATTGGATGCCGTGTTTCTCAAATATTCCGGTAGGATGCTCAGAGTTCGCACCAGTGTTTCGCGGTCTTTTACGAAAAAGCAATCACAGTCGAAATTGGTGAACATCCATTTGTGGGGGTTGAAACAGTAGCTGTCCGCCAATTCCAGCCCGGCATGTATGTGGCGGTATTCCGGACACAAGGCCGCAGTCCCCGACATGGCCGCGTCCACATGAAACCACAGTCCCTCTTCACGACAGATGCGCCCGATCTCAGGCAGCGGGTCCATGGCGTTCGATGAAGTCGTGCCCACCGTCCCGCAGACGAAAAATGGCGTGCACCCCGCTTTGTGGTCTATTTTGATCTGTTCGGCAAGTGCTTCCGGGCGCAGGGCAAAATCAGCGTCCACCGGAATCAGGTGCAGATTATCGCTTCCGACCCCGGCAATCTTTACAGCCTTTTCTACGGATGAATGGGTCTGGGTGGACACGTAGGCCACCAGCGGCTCCCGGCACCCTTTCACATTCACGCCATGCCCGGTAACACGTTCACGCGCCGCCAGAACCGCACATAGGGCTGCCCCGGACGCCGAATCCTGAATTACCCCACCCCCCTTTGCCGTCGACTTGAACCCCTCCGGCAGCGCCAACATATCCACCAGCCAGTCCAGCACCCGGGTTTCCAGTTCCGTACACGCCGGACTGGTAGACCACAGCATGCCCTGCACCCCCAGCCCGGCGGACAGAAGCTCTCCCAGGATGGCCGGCCCCGAGGCATTGGCCGGAAAATAGGCAAAGAAATTGGGTGACTGCCAGTGGGTCACGCCGGGAAGAAGGATATCGTCCACATCCTTCAGGATCCTGTCGAAGGCCTCTCCGGTTTCCGGCGGCATGTCCGGAAGTTGGTCGCTGATCTGGCCGGGCTTGACCTGGGACAGCACCGGAAAGGTTTCTATCGTTTCATAGTAATCCGCTATCCAGTCCACAACGGCTCTGCCGTAGCGGCGAAACTCTCCCGGTGACATATGAAAATTTTTTGATTCGGGCATGATATCTCCTTTTTTATATCTAATATATCGGGCAGGTGGGACGTATTATCCAGCTGAAAAACAGGCCGGATTTACTGCTTCAAATCGGCCCATGCGCACATTTTTGCGTACCTGGTCATGGGGGAAAACCCGGCCGTTCATGGCGATATAAATCCCGGGCGCAAGCGTCTGCACCGCGGCAACGGCGCACCCGATGTTGAACACGGCATCACTGGTTTTGAACAGCGCCGGCTCAAGGGCACCGGTGAGCACAATGGTTTTCTGTTTTATATCCGCGAGTCGAGCGGCGGTCTCCACCATGGTGTCCGTACCGTGCGTGATGATGATTTTATCGGCTTTCTCCCGGGCGACCACCGCGGTAGTCACTCTTGGCATCGAAGTACACCTTGTCGATGGTTCCGCCGGCTGCCAGAATTTTTATAAACACACCACCCTCCCGTTTTATTTTGCTTTTATAGCCTCTATTGCCCAGATACAAATACCCGGGTCCAGAGGGCGCGTCGAAGATCCCGTCCCGCGGGAGCACTGGTTATACCCTATAAGGGTTTACCGCGAAAGCCTAAATCCGAATATTGATTATTGGATATTCCATTCCGGTTATCCGGGTTAGGATTTAGATATTCGTGCTTCGAATTTTATCTTCTCTAGTATCGGCTGGTTTGTTTACCTGATTTGAGCGACCCTTTGTATAAATGCGCCTATACCTGCCAAGGCTTCATCGGCTTCTTTCAAACGGTGCAACCCGAATTGCTGAAACACGTGCGGCATATCATCCCATGTTTCCAGGGTGACGTCCACCCCGGTATTCCCGGCCTTTTCAGCACATTGCCGGGTTTCACCGTAGAGCATTTCGCTTGTGCTGACCTGGAAAAGGAGTGGCGGAAGACCGGCCATATCGCCATGCAACGGTGAAATCAGGGGATTGGTGAGATCCATGCCGCCTGCGTAGGCCGTTTTCCACCAGAAAACCCCGGAATCGGCCAGAATCGGATCGGTCGCACCGTTGGCGAAATAGGTTTCATCTGAATGGGTAAGATCGGTACTCGGAGAAATCAGGACCGCCCCGGCCGGCAGGGGAATCCGGTTATCCCGTAAATAAAGCAGTGTTGCCAGCGTGAGGTTGCCGCCGGCAGAATCACCGGCAACGACGATATTGCCGGGTGCCACCTTGTTGGACAGGAGCCACTTATAGCAGGCCACGCAGTCTTCAAGGTGAGCCGGATGCCTGTGCTCCGGCGCCAGTCGGTAGTCGACGCTGAAAACCCGCATTTTTGCGGATCGCGCCATGGCTGTCGTGAGAGGCCGATGGGTGCCGGGGGAGTCCAATATCCACCCGCCGCCGTGGAAATAGAGCAGGACACCGCTCTGGCTGGTATCCGCAAAAGACTGCCATTCGGCACACACCCCTTCCACTGCAACCGGTTCCACGAAAACATCTGCCGGCAGAGGCCATTTCTGCTGTGTGGCCTCGGCAACATAACGGGAGGTGAACCGGTGCAGCCTGGCCAGCCAAAGCATCTCTTCCCGGCTCACGATACTGCCCAGCTGCCCGTCCCGTCCCCTGCTTTCGAAAAAGCGGACATTACCGGCCATCACTTTTTTCCACAACACGCGAAAATCGAAATTCTGATTTTCAGGCTGGCGGACATACTCGGTAATGCTTTGCGCCTGGAGCTTCTGCCGCTCCAAGACTATTTTCAGAACATCGGGGCGCAGTCTGGATTTGTTCAGTATGGGCATCGGTTTTTTCCTCTTTCTTCGGCTATTCAGCATAACGGCTTATGATACCGTGTACCCGTCCCCTCACAAAAGGAGGGCGGGAATTCAGATACCCTCCATCTGGATTCCCGCCTCTACGTAAGTGACACTGTTACTATATCTTATTTTCAAAAAGTAATCATGGGTTATTCCTCAGCTTTCGTTTTAGCTGAATCCAGAAAGTTGAGTTATTCCATAATAGCCTGGTATACCATGCTCTTGATCAAGTGCCGATACTGGAGCCGCTTGGAGGCTTCACACATCATGAATAGCGCCACGAGGTCTTCGCTGGGGTCGATCCAGTAACATGTGCCGGCATAACCGCCCTTATAGTATTCGCCCACATTCCCCAGAAAGGGGGACCTTCCCGCATCCACGCGAACATACAGCCCGAAACCGTTGCCATAGCCCACGCCGGGAGTGTACCCGCGGTCGCTACGGTTGCCGAGCTTGCCCAGGTGGTCGGCGGTCATGTAAGCCACTGTTTCAGGGCCCAGCAGCCGCGTTCCATCCAGAACACCGCCGTTGAGCAGCATTAGTGCAAAACGAGCATAATCCATGGTCGTCGAAACCGCCCCGCCGCCGCCTGAAAAATTGATGCTTGGCTTGGACAGGTCGGAATATAAAAAGGTTTGGGGGTTCATGTAAACCACCCGTTTCTGATTGGCATCACTGACATTGAAACCGGAGTCAACCATCCCCAGGGGTTTAAACACGTAACTGTCCAGCAGTTTGTCCAGGGGCATGCCGGAAGCCACCTCCAGCACCCGCCCAAGAACATCAAACGACCGACTGTACATGTATTTTTCACCCGGGTGAAACTGCAATGGCAGCTTTGCAAAGGCATCGCACTGCTCCGCGATGGTCCAGTCCGACTTGAGGCCAACACCGTAGTACTCATTTTGAAACGTCTTGGGAACCGACCATCCATAGGCAATACCGGACGTGTGGGTCAGCAGGTGGTGGATGGTCATGACCGTTTTGGGGGCTTCCAGACTGCGCGTGGTGTTACCCTGGTCGTCCTTGCCGTAAACCGCCACCTGGACATCCTTGAATGCTACTTGGCAACCGGGTCTGAAAGCAGCAGCTTTCCCTCTTCGAGCAGCATCATGGCTGCCACAGCCACGCTGGTTTTGGTCATGGAATAGATGCGGAAAATGGAGTCCTTCTGCATGGCGATGCCGGCTTCCTTGTCCTGCATGCCGAAGTTTTTGAAATAAACCACCTTACCTTCCCGGGCCACCAGGACCACGGCACCGGGAATGGTCCCTGCAGCGATGTCGGCTTTCAGCACCGCATCGATGCGTTCCAACCGCTCGCCGGACATGCCCACCGATTCCGGTGTTGCCGTTTCGAGGTCATTGGCCCAGCCAATGGAAACGAGCATCAGACAGAAAAGCATTGCCATGAGTTTACAGGAGAGTTTCATTTTGGCCTCCTTATCGTTAATAGGTTATATTGGTAATTCGCAGCCTGTATGGCCGAAAAAGCGGGCCTCATTTTCACCCAAACATTATACATTGCATTGATAATGCCGATATCGGCATCCAATTATCATCTGTCTATGACTCTTTTTTTTTATGTGCTCATAGTCAGTAAACTCCCTGGGGCTGGACGTGTAAATAACGATCAGGCACTTGAGCGCTTATCCCAGTCCCTGGCAACGATGTTGGTGTGTTTGTATTTTATCTGCATAACGTCAGAATCTTCAACGTCGGTCCGGTTTTTTAATGAAGGTGCCTTCCCGGTATTCCCTGAAGGCCGTTTCCAGTTCCGCCTGCGTGTTCATGACAATGGGGCCGTGCCAGGCCACCGGTTCCTTGAGGGGTTTTCCTGAAACCAGTATATAGCGAAGTGCTTCGCTGCCGGCTCTTACCGCAATAATGTCGCCCCCATCGAACAGTACCAGTGTCTCCTTATCTATCCAGCTGGATGTGCCTTCTTCAAAAAAACCATTTCCCGCGATAACGTAGGCAAAAGCAGTGTGGTCCGGTTTAACCGGGTGCCGGTATTCTTTTTCAACCGGCACGGTAATATCCAGGTACTGAGGGTCGATAACGATATCCTGCACAGGACCTTTTACCTTGTCCACCGATCCGCATATGATCTTTATCCTGACACCGTTTTCCAGCTCGACCTCCGGGATGTCTCCAGCCTTGATATCCCGGTACCGCGGGCCCATCATTTTCTGGGTCGCCGGAAGATTGGCCCAGAGCTGAAAGCCCCACATCAAACCGTTTTTACTCCCCTTTGGCATTTCCTGGTGAATGACGCCGCTGCCGGCGGTCATCCACTGCACGTCGCCGGAGCCGATAACGCCCTGGTTGCCCATGCTGTCGCCATGCTCCACATCCCCGTGAAGCACATAGGTGATGGTCTCGATGCCGCGGTGGGGATGCCAGGGGAAACCCTTGATGTAATGCTCTGGGTTGTCTGAGTGAAAATCATCCAGGAGTAGAAACGGATCGAACGCGGTTGCATCGCCGAATCCGAAAGCCCGCTTGAGATGGACGCCGGCGCCTTCCATGGTGGGTTGGCTTTTCATTACCTGCTTTATCTTTCTTGTCTGATTCATGGCATCACCTCCAAGCAGTATAAATTATATTATTCATGCCGTGACGACATTGGAATTTTCAGGATATGCCGAAAAACGATTTGGCGTTTTCACCCAAAATCCCGTTCAGTGCTCTTTCAGATAAAGGATATCGCATGAGTTTTTTGAGCTCCCGGTCCCATGCATAAGGGATATTGGGGAAGTCCGTACCGTACATGACGCGGTCCGTGCGCATCTCCTCCAGCCGAACCGCTACATCCAAAGGCAGAAAATCGGCAATGGCCATGGTGGTGTCGAGCCAGAGGGTGTCATACTTTTCAATCAGATGGCTGTAGGCAACAATTTCATCCATCCCCAGGTGTGGTACGCACATTTTCAAATCTGGAAAGTTCTTCAATATATTTTCCAGTTTTTCAGCACTGCACAAAAGGTAAGGGTCGCATTTATAGGCCGGGCTTTTAGGCTCCCTGCCGGCATGGACAACCATGGGTTTCCCCTCCCGGGCACATGTGGCACACACCTCGTTCAATTCGCGGCTGTTCATGTCGAAACACTGGACATGTGTGTGCAGCTTCACGCCGGACAGGCCCATTTCAAACGCCTCTTTCAAGATGGCGTCACCATCCGGTTCGCCTGGAAAAACGGTGGCCATACCGGTCACCTTGCCGGAAAAACGCTCTTGCAACCTGGCCATGTATCGATTCAAATCCCGGGCGATGCCCGGTTTGTGTGCATATTGCAGGGCCACCACGTGGGACATACCCCGGGAAAGCAGGTACTGGATCAAGTCTTCGGACCTCAACTGGTAACGGATGGGCCACCCGTACTCCTCAAACCATGCCCAGACAGCCTTGAAAATAGGGCCCGGAAAAACGTGTACATGAGCATCCACCACGGCGGGAAGCCCCGGCGGCACACTGTCACCTTCAACATCTTTCAGCGCGGACAACTGCCGCCCCATCAATGGATTTTTCTTCATATTAATCCCAACTATAGAGTTACGTTACATACCTTCGAACCCATGCCGCAATCATGGATCCAACATAGCTCGCATCCTTTGCGTTCATCAGTAAATGATCGGCCTTGTCCAGGGAAATAAAGCTTTTCGGGTGAAGGGCGGCCTGAAAAATTCTGGCCGCATTTTCGATACCCACGGTGTCATCGACGGGCGAATGAAAGATGATGAGCGCCCTGTTCAGGTTTTTTATGGTCGCCTGCATGCGAACCCCGTCCAGGTCATCCAGAAACTGCTTCTTTATTTTGAATCGGCGGCCGGCGAGTTCCACTTCAGCTTCACCGCTTGCCTGGATATCCTCCATACTGTCCAGCAAATGGCGCCTCACATGCCTCGGATCTGCCGGGGTCCCGATGGTGGCCACGGCAATAGCGGACGGGATATCGGCAGCCGCCTGGAGTACTGCCGCACCGCCCAGGGAGTGGCCGATCAATATGCCCGGCGCCCTGTATTCAGTTTCCAGAAATTTGGCAGCGGCCACCAGATCCTCCACATTGGAGGAAAAGTTGGTGTCAGAAAAATCCCCCTCGCTCTCCCCGAGACCGGTAAAATCGAAGCGCAGGACACCAATCCCTTCTCGTTTAAGGGCACGGCTGATGTAGTTGACCGCTTTGAGGTTTTTGGTGCATGTAAAGCAGTGTGCAAAAAGCGCATAAGCAGCCGGTGTGCTATCGACCGGCAGATCGAGATAACCGGCCAGCCGGTTATCATCGGTCCCTTCGAAATAGACCCTTTTGGACACCATAGTACCTCCCTGTATTAACGGACCCATGCCCATCGTCCAGATAGGCCCGTTCATTGTCATACCAGCGCTCCAGGTCGAAGTTGTAAGTCATATACTGCTAAAAAATTCCTCGACCCGTGCTCTGGATGCCAGACCATCCAGCCATTGGCCGGGTATGGCTTCCATGCCATGGTGGGCCCCCAGAATCATGGCTGCCGGCATGCCGCGAGCGGATGAATCGCCTCCGGCCATGACATTTTCAACCAGGGCGGCTTCGAAATCATTCTCGTATCGGGCTATAAGGTGTATCGCCCCCGGCAAGGCCGCCTCGATGCTGCATTCCTGGCCGAAATCGGCAATGACCTGGCGGGTCTCACGCTCTGCACTGTCCAGGCCATCTTTAACAAGCGATGCGACGGTGCTTCCTTTAAAATGATCGCCCACCACCGCGTCTACCGCCTGAAGAGGGGCGGCCCCGTCCAGAACCTTTACCGCCGCTCTGGAAAAAAAATCGGCCGTTTCAATCACGGTTGCATTGTCATGTGTAAAGGCGGTCTGCTGCCTGACAGCCGCTACCAGCTTTTCGACATCACCAGCATACACATGGCACAAGGGTGCAATTCTGGAAGCACCGGCCAGGTCATCCGATTCAGAACCGCAGGTATGTATGTCTTTGCCGTCGGATAGATGTTGAAGGGTGTCCTTGGTGGCATGGTCAAAGTAGCCCGTGTAGGTTTCGAAAAAAAGACGCCAGCTTTGGGCAAAATTTTCCAGGTCAAACCCGGAGACCGCTTCCAAGGACGCCATCAGCACCAGCACCTGGTCTCCATAGTGGGTCTGTTCCCCGGCTTTTTTACCTTTGTGAAAGGAAGTCAGCGGGTCATGATAACCATCCACCCTGCCAAACTTCCTGTCGATAACGTTGGTGTTGTAAACCCAGTGAGCTCCCAGCGACAGGGCATCGGCAACCAACGAACTCAGTACCATAGCATTTAAACGGTCTTTCATAATGGCTCCACCTCTCGTTAACAATATTTCGGTTCAATGTTCTGACTATGGGCAGATCAGACAGCGTTGACAATGCATCAAGTACCGTTCCGGTCTCCGGGCCGGCAGGCGGGACCACTTCGACCGTGGTGGTGAATTCGACATTTGATTCCTCGATACCCATATTCCTGCACATCCTCCTGTTCAATGATAACGTAAGTTCTAATTTCCCAACCTGAAAATTGAGAGATAATTATATGGCCCAATATCAAGCGTCTTTGACATCTCAAAGGCATAGGGGAGAAGGTGGCCTTCCGTTTCCTATGGCGACCTCTTTGCTGTTATTTATCATAATTGTAAAAAATCTGAAATTGCTCTGTTGAAATTCTCGGCTTGTTCGATGTTACAAAGGTGTGCAGCAGAAGGTAATATCACCAGCTCCGAATTTCGAATCTCGCCGTGAATAGCCTCTGCGGCGGTAACAGGGGTGCCGGGGTCATCCTCGCCCACGATAACGAGCGTGTCCAGGCCTATCTCGGCCAGGCGATCGAGATAGTTGAGACCCAAAATCGCATGACTGCAGCCGATAAAACCCTCTACAGGGGTTGCCAGTATCTGCTTGTGAATCTGATTCACGACAGGAGGATCTTTTTCGAGAAAGGACGGCGTAAACCACCGCGCCAGCGTCCCTTCGGCCAGAGACGTCATGCCGTGTTTCCGGGCCTGGGTTATGCGCTCCGCGAAAAGGGGTTTGGCCTCTTCCGGTAAAAGGGGCGCAGTATCGCACAGGATGACGCTCTGCAGTCGATCCGCATGATCCAGAGCCAGACCTTGACCGATCATTCCACCGATGGACAATCCCATGAAGTGAACACTTCCAATGTCCAAAGCATCCAGCAGACCGATGACATCATTTCCCAGCACCTCCAGCGTATAGGCACCCTTGACCACTTCACTGCTGCCATGTCCCCGCATATCGTACCGCAACACCCTGAAATCGGGTTCCAGAACCTTGAGCTGCGGTTCCCACATCACCATGCTCGAAGCAAGGGAGTGGCTCAGCACCACCACCGGAGCATCCAGTTTGCCGGTCAATTCACAATGGATCTCTATTCCGTTTGCCTTGATCCGCATGTTTTCCCCCTTTCCAGACGTTTTCCCAGGCTCACTACCCGGTCATTTACATAACCCATATGCTCGTAAAAGATGTAAGCAGAAACCATGTCCTTGTGAATATCTTAACCGCAACAAATGGGGTGCGCAACTGAAATTATTGTGCTATTCCTTTTTCGTGCCATAATTATCCTCCTTATTTTTATAAATTTTCAGGCTCTATTTGTTAGAGGAAAGCTATGGCATTTCAGTAGATACCCGGGTCTAGATGGCCCGGCACTGATTATATCCTATAAGGGTTTACAACGAAATCCTAAATCCGAATATCGAAATTCTAAACAAATCCAAATATCAAAGGCTCAAATGCTCCAAACATGAGCCATTGGCATGAGCCTCGGCAACCTCGTTTAGATGATTTGATCTCACTCAACCCTTTCTATTTGGAGGATACCATGACCGCAAACAGCCCCTTGACCGTTGATACCAGAAATCACGTTGCCTGGATAAGCATGAACCGTCCTGAAAAACGCAATGCCATGAGTTTCGCAATGCTTGAAAAAATGATCGAATATGTTCATTCCTTCGAAAATGACCCGGATGTCAGGGTTATTGTCATCAAGGGTGAAGGCAAAAGTTTCTGCGCGGGCATGGAGCTCGCTGACCTGGCCGGACTGATTCAAAAGAAAAGTGCTGATTACCGGGAAATATTGAGGAAAACCATTCTCTACGGACAGACCAGCACGAATGTTATCGAAGCATGCACCAAGCCGGTGATTGCAGCCATTCACAGCCACTGCGTCGGCGGCGGTGTCGACCTGGCCTGTGCCTGCGATATCCGGCTGGCCTCCCGGGATGCCCTGTTTTCCGTGCGCGAGACCAAGCTGGCCCTGGTTGCGGATCTGGGAACACTTCAGCGTTTTCCAAAAATTGTGGGTGAGGCCTGGGCCCGCGAACTCTCGCTCACGGGCAGAGATTTTTCCGGCGAGGATGCATTGAACATCGGTTTCGTAACCCACTTGTGTGAGGACAGGGAGGCGCTTTATAAAAAAGCCGAGGAAATCGCCGGGGAAATCGCCGAAAATTCACCGCTGGCGGTTCAGGGCGTCAAGGACACCATGCGTTTTTCCAGCGCCCACGGCGTGGACGCCGGGTTAAAATACGTCGCCCAGAAAAATGCCTCGATCCTGATCTGCGAGGACGGCATGGAAGCGCTTACGGCCGCCATGGAAAAGCGAAAACCAGTTTTCAAGGGACGGTGATGATGAAACTGCTGATCAACCAGACAGTGCATGCCGCCGGTTTGCAGCCTACCCAGATCCTGGGAACCATGTTTGACGGCATTACCCGCCACACCAAAGAAGGGTATGCATTTCAACAGCGGGCCGCCGAGGTGGGCTTCAAAGAAGCCGTTCGTGAGCGCGATGAACCATTCGGCGATTTCGGTCCCAGTACTTTCAAAGGATAACATGGCTGCAATTCCAACAGCGGTTTTACGCATTCCGAAATCCGCAATAATAACTATTTTTATGCTTCAAACGAGGTGAGGCGCTTTGTGAAAAATCAGGAAAAAGGTGAACCAACCAAAAGCATCAAAACTTTTTTTGATAATATCTCTCCCCATTTTGATAACTGGACGGAGATTCTTCAAGAAAGAGTATATGGAGATGTAACCTGGGAGCATCTAAAAAAATATATTCCTGAGAATAAGAACTCATTAATATTGGACGCCGGCGGGGGAACGGGTCGATGGGCTATACCTTTAGCAAAAATAGGATACAAGGTGATTCTGTGTGATATTTCTAAAGGAATGTTGCGCCAAGCGGAAAGCAAAATTCGGAAAGAAAGACTATCAGACAGAATAAAGTTAATAGAAGAAGATTTAACAGATTTATCTTTTTCTGATCAGACGTTCAATTTTGTCCTTTGCGAAGATGGTCCCATTTCAATTTCTGATTCTCAGAAAGTAGTCAGTGAATTAAGGCGAGTATTGAAGAAAGGCGGCAAACTCTGGGCCAGCGTTATTGGAAGATATCCTTTGGCGTTGGCTAAAGTGGGAACGAATCCAGAAGGGGCCCTTAAGTTGAGCAAATGCGAAATAAATTATACTTCCTATAAAGGGATACAGAACAGTAGAGTTTTTAACGCCCAAGAGCTTCAAAACCTATTTCAGCAAAATGGCATTGAGGTGATTAGAGTATATGGTAATCGAATTGTGTCTCCCTTACTGGAAAAAAATTTCGGACGATGAAGGATTATGATGATAAATTATTTTCGAACATTAGGAATATCGAATTACATTTAAGTGAAGAACCTACGCTTTTAGGAATGGCCGAATATTTACAAATAATCGGAAGAAAAGAGTCTACTTGATTTCAAATTTTAAAACTCGGAGAAGTAAACTATGATTAACCGCAGAACTTACCGGTCTTTTTTGAGCTACATTGATCTTTCCAGGGAATACTATGCGGCGCACGGGTACGCAAAACCCTATGCATGGGTTTCTCACAAAAGTGTCCCTTTCACAAAACTTGAAAAGCCTCTTTCCGAATGCCGGGTAGCGTTGTTGACAACCGCAGATCTTGAAAAAATGCCCGGAGAAAATGCCCAAAAAAGGTACCTGGCCAGAAAAGTGTATGCCCAGCCTGTCGATGACGCTCCCGAACATTTCTATACCCGGGACTTACAATGGGACCAGGAATCCACCCACACCGATGACAACGGCAGCTTTATGCCGCTGAACCGGCTGGCTGAATCGGCCGCAAACGGTAAAATCGGGTCGGCATCACCAAGATTTTACGGGGTCATGACCGATTACAGTCAAGGGAAAACGGCAAAGAAATCCGCTCCTCAGGTTCTAACATTGTGCAGGGAGGATGGTGTTGATGCCGTAATTCTTCCGGCCCTTTGACCTGTCTGCCACCAGACCGTGAGCCTGGTAGCCCGGCATCTCGAAGACAATAATATTCCCACGGTTGTTATTGGCTCTGCCCGGGACATTGTGGAGGAGTGCGGCGTGGCTCGTTTCCTGTTTACGGACTTTCCGCTGGGAAATCCTTGCGGCAGGCCCTGGGATAAAGAAATGCAGCGAGCCATCATGGAGATGGCCCTCGACCTGCTGCAATCTGCACGGCAACCGCGCACTACCGTTCAGGCACCTTTTATCTGGTCTGAAGACGAAACCTGGCGCACGGTGTTCATGCATGTCTCAGAAGAAAAGCGGGAAGCGCTTAAAAAGGCAGGGGATGCCCGTCGTGCGGCGCAATCAAAAGCGAAAACACAGTTCAAATAGGAACAAACGATCGTTTTCAAACCACCATCTTGTTGATGACAATCCGGTGCGGTCTACCGAAAGTCATTATTTCTCTGCAGCTCGAGTGACGTGGGCAGTAAAAGCTCCTGGTCACACGTAGCCTTCACTTCTTTCCCGGCTGGTAACCGGACAGTGCTTTCCAGAGTGCCAACCCACCGACCGCACCGATGATCCCCTGCACCGTGTTGGGAAAAGCTTCGACAATGGCGGCCCCGATATCGGTAACCGCGAAAGCCGGCATGGATTTTCCCATGGCCGGATAGATATAGGCCTCGAACACAAAGTAACCAACCACAACCGTCAAACCGCCCACAAAAGCGGCCACCGTCCGCAGTTTCATAGAGGAACCCTGGGCCCGCGATGCGATAAGCCCCACCAGAAAGCCTTCCAGCCCCTTGGTCACCATGGTTGCCGGGATAAAAACAGGAAAACCGATGGCGTCGGCGATGGTTGGCCCCAGTCCGCCGACCAATGCACCGGCCAGGGGACCCAGCCAGAGACCGGCCAACACCACGAACACGTCACCGATGTTGAAATAGCCGGTGGTCGCCGGAATGGGAATGCGGATGACCATGGTTGCAATGGCCGAAAGCGCGATCAAACCGGCCACAATGGCCGTTGTTGCAAAAGTCCACTCATTTTTTTTCATGATGTTTGTCCTCTGTTGTTTTACCTGAAATGTACAGGTCGACTGTTAATACACCCATCTTTCATTTAAGCCTCCGGATTCGCCCTGTTAATTCTTTCGACCTCCGCCACCATGGCGGGTATGGGCTCGAAGGTGTGAATGATGCACGCGAAAATCCATGCATGTATACAGGCCCATATCCACACCAGAATCTTTCCGGGCGCATACCAGCGCACACCCGGGCTGCCGCTGTTTCTGGGAATAATTTTTTCCGGATACTCCTCGGTCCATATTTGAAACAGGTTGAAAACAACTTCTCCGGTGTGCTGGAAGACCCGGAAGGCAAGTGCCAGATGCAGCCCGGCGGTCCGGTATCTGCCGTCAAGGCGCGCAACCCTGTCGATCAGCTTCTTGGCTGAAAAACTGTTGATAAACAGGATGGAATATGGCAGGAAAATGATGATGTTGAAGAAAATTCTGATCAATTTGAAACTCGTGGCGTCCCTTCCCATCCCTGCCGCCAGAAACGGAAAGAGCCCGCGCATTACCGCACCGAGGATGGCAACGGTGAGGCCCAGGATAAAGGCCGCACCCAGGTAGGCCAGCAGTTTGTGCGGGCCTGCGCTCACCAGCACCACCAGCCAGACGCAGCAGGCATAAAATACCCAGACGCCGATGTGTGCGATTTCAACCGTAAACAGGCCCGTCTCCTGAAGGCGTTGAATAAGCCATCCGTTGGGCCAGCCTGAAAACCCCGGCAGCCCGAGTACAAGCAGCAGCACAAATTTCAGCCACCAGGGAAAGGTCCTTTTGTTTTCAGTATGTGTTTCCATTCAAACCTTCCCGATAACAACGGTATGCTTACCCTCTTGTGAAAGATGGCAGCGCGAGTGCACCATCCCCTGCCACCAACGTGCATGGTGGGATATCAGCACGATGGCAACATGCATCTTTCCGGCGGTACGACTAACCGTTTCAACCAGCTTGCGGGCGATCGATCTGGAGAGGCCCCAGCCGGGTTCATCCAGAACCAGTACCGGGGTCCGCGTAGCCAGCCGTTCAGCAATCAGGCTGATTTTGGCCTGCAATAGCGTACATTTCCTGGATTGGGAACCCATCGCCTCGAGTTCTTCGGTCCGGTCCTGAAAATCATTTCTTATCCCGGCATCGAGCTCTGCGTAGATATCCTTCGCTATCCGACGTTTATCCTCGTCGAAACGAAATACCCAGTCCATGTGGCCATCGATTGACTTTCCGAACAGCTGATCGATAGCATCCTGAAAAATCAGCCGTGCGTGGCCGCTCCCGTTTGGCGCATTTATCGCTACGGAACCGCCGGAAGGCTTGATGATCCCGGATAGAACCTTGGCAAAAATGCTTTTGCCCACCCCGTTGTCTCCGGTAATTAAGACCGGGGATTCGAGATTGATGCTGCGGCTGCCGTCGTCCAGTTTATATTCGATCCTGGACGCCGGATGATAGGAAGGAAACCGGATCTCCTCGAATACCACCACCGGATCATCCAGGCCAAGCTGCCATGTAACTGCGGGTACCGGTTGAAGGACAGTTTCCTGCCGTACACTTTTCTCGTCGATGAAGGGCTCACCCTCCAGCAGGGCCACATCCACGAAACGCTTTTTCTTATCGAATGCTTCAACCAGCTTTTCCCATTGACTGTAACGGTTTTCATTCAGCCAGTGTATAGGACTGCAGGCCACTAGACCTTCAACAAAGGGAAGCATGGCTTTTGCCTTGGCAAAGTTGAGCAGCAGTATCTCCCCCCCGGATAGAGAAATGACCGGTTGGGTCGCTTTTTCCACGGGCAAACCAAAATACTCGAGCAGGCCGTAAATTTCTTCCGTGTCGACCATTCTGGATGAAAGTGAAAGGGCCGATGACAGCACGTCCAGGGGCCTGGGAAAGGAAAGCCCCTGAACAGGGTCCGGCAGAATGTGAACGGATTCCGTTTGCCGGGCCTGACCATCGTAAGTGTTCGACCATCGTCCCAGGTCCTTGAAAAAAACACCTTTCCCGAAGGTCATCCTGGGGAGATGCACACCGGTCCTGGATGTAAAATAGGAAATCTGACTTTCAAATGCGTTGAAACGATGAATTTTCATAACGGGCGATACAATCAGATCTGGCCAACAGTTTCAAGGTTTCAACCACGGGTAGATTCGCAGTAAAACCACACCTTATCTGTTCAGCTTTTTGATGTTTCAACTTTTTGATCTTTCATTTGGGGCTACTTTCCCTGGCAACTTGGCAAAGATTATAAAATCTGATAAACAATAACAGATACAGATTTTCGAATTATTGACCATAACAGATTTCTGCCATGACGACACTTTATACAAATCACAAAGCCAAAGAATACAGATATATAAAGTTGGCATCCACCCTTGAGAGTAAAATCGCCTCCGGTGTGTATCGCGCCGGTGAAAAGCTTCCCTCGGTGCGAAAACTGCACAAACGGACCGGGCTGAGCATCACCACCGTTTATCAATCCCTGATCGAGCTCGAAAAACGCGGTTTTGTGGAAGCGCGCCGGAAATCCGGTTTCTATGTCAAACCCCGCTTAACCCAGATTCTACCATCCCCGACGCTGAAGCGCCACCGGCCGGTTGCTAAAAAAGTCTCCATCAATGCCGTTGCCGCCTCCATCGTCGAGGCCATGGGCGACCGGCGCATCATGCAACTGGGCGGTACGGTGGTTGCCCCGCAACTTTTACCCCACAAAGAGCTCAACCGCATCGTCAAGACCATGACCTACAAAAAGCTCACCGATCTGATGACCCTCTATGAAAATCCCACCGGCAATACCGACCTCCGCCGGCAGTTGGCCAGAAGGTGTATCGATCTTCTGCAGGGCACCGGCATCGATGATATCGTTATCACCAGTGGCTGTATCGAAGCGGTGAGCCTGTGTCTCCAGGCGGTGGCCAGACCAGGGGATACTATTCTGGTGGAATCTCCTACATACCCCTGGTTTCTTCAACTGATCGAAGATTTGAAAATGCTGGCGCTGGAACTGCCCACCGACCCATCCAGCGGAATCGACATTGATTCTCTTAAAAAAACCACCAGGAAACACCGGGTTCAGGCGGCTATATTGGTCCCCAATTTCCACAATCCCCTGGGATTTCTGATGCCGGACGACAAAAAGAAATTTATCGTGTCCTTCATGCGAAAAATGAAAATTCCCATCATCGAAGACGATATCCATGGTGATCTGTATTTCAGTGGCCAGCGGCCGGCGACGTTGAAGTCATTCGACCGCATTGGTCTGGTTCTTTACTGCAACTCATTTTCCAAAACCGTTGCCCCCGGGCTGCGTATCGGGTGGACCATCCCCGGTGCCTTTCATGACCGTGTGCGGCAGTTGAAAATCAATACCGGCATTGCTTCGCCCGGCATTACCCAGCACGTGGTTGCCGAATACCTAAACGGCGGATCCCATGAGCGCCACCTTAGAAACCTGCGCACGATATTGAAAAACCAGGTGAACAATATGGCTCTGATGGTCGCCCGGTATTTTCCTGAAGGCACGCGTATCACAGCCCCCAAAGGAGGACTCATGCTGTGGGTGGAAATGGGCAGCGGGGTAGACGGCCTCAATGTGTTTCATGCGGCCAGGGAACAGGGCATTGCCATCCTGCCCGGAGCTATGTGTTCCACGACACGGCGCTACAACCATTGCATCCGCATCAGTTGCGGGTCTCCGGTAGATGAAAAAATTGAAACCGCTATCAAGGTACTGGCGGAAATTGTCCGGAATTCCTCTGGGTAGTATTTGCCGCCATGGTCATCCAGGCAGCAATGATGCTATCTGTATTTCTGTCAGAATGGTGACGCCATCAATCACTATTTACCAAAATCAAGACTTATTAGCGTAGTCTTCAGATTTGCCAGAAATCACCCAACTACCAGATATTGTGGTTTTGCAGTTTTCGTGAATTAATCGATGGTGCTCATTGAAAATGATGGGAGGATTTATCTGGTGAGATTTGACGTCTGCTTCAAATTCCTTTTCTGATAATGATCAGCTTTCATGATTACAGGAAGTAATCTTTTTGGGCATGCCGTTACATACAGGTCAAGATTTACCCAATTTTCTAAGCTGATTTATGCCACAGTGGTTTCAAAGATATTGTTACAAAGTCTTCAATCGGGAGGGGCCGCCGGGCTTGATGTAATCACCTGTTTTTTGTTGATTCCAATTTTGATAGGTTTCTTTTGGCAATCCTAATAAGAGGTCTTTTCAATTTCGGGTAAATTACGAAGAATTGATAACACGAAAACACAACTTTTCCAAAATAGGGTTTGCCGTAGCCGAAATGATGATATCACAGGTTTGCCCAACCTGTTGATAAGTTGGAGTGATGTTGTTAGTTTTATTATGTTGTTTCATTTCTAATATTTTTTATGTAATTCATAAACAAAAAAATAAAATTTCCATCTAATTTCTATAATTCCCTTTCTAAACCCGCATAATATTGATACTATACTATCAAGTTACAAAAGCCCTTTACTAATGATTAGGAAGCCACCACTACACTTCCATTTGAAAGCCTTTTGATCTGGGTTTCCTATAAAATGAGAG
>JAFDAT010000355.1 GCA_019313725.1 Deltaproteobacteria bacterium | reverse complement strand
AAGAACCAAGGCCAAGATCGATGTATGCACGAATATTTTTATGGTGATCTACCTGGTTACCTTGCTGATCGGCTCCATCTCCAGCACCATGTATGCCATCGAATACGGACAGCGAAAGTTTTCTCAGTGGAATCCGTCGATGATCCCCATCAAAGTTATCATGGTCTCCGGCATTTTTTTAATGCTCCTGCAGGCCATATCCACTTTCTTCAAAGACCTGGCCACTGCTAAAGGAATCACCATTTCATGAGTTACGAAGCGATTGCACTGACAATGTTTGGGGGCATGCTGGTCATGCTGTTAACGGGCCAGCGGGTATTTGCCGCCATCGGGTTTGTGTCGGCGACGGCCTCGTTGTTTTTATACGGAACCGGTGCCGTTGAAATGCCGTTCAATGCGGCCTTCAACCTGTTTAACTGGTATCCCATGCTGACCCTGCCCATGTTTATCTACATGGGGTATATCCTTTCAGAAACCGGTATCGCCGATGATTTATACGGGATGTTTCATGTCTGGTTCGGGGGGCTTAAGGGGGGGTTGGCCATCGGTACCATCGGCCTGATGGTGGTTATTTCCGCTATGAACGGGCTGAGCGTGGCAGGGATGGCGATCGGTGCGACCATTGCGCTTCCGGAGATGCTGCGCCGTAATTACGATAAGGTGATGATCACGGGGGTAGTGCAGGCCGGCAGCTCTCTGGGCATTCTGGTTCCGCCTTCCGTGGTGCTGGTACTGTATGGCATGATTGCCCGTCAACCTGTCGGCAGGCTCTGGCTTGCGGGTATCATTCCGGGATTTATGATGGCCGGGTTATTTGTCATCTACATTGTCATCCGGTGTATGATACAACCAGAACTGGCCCCTACTGTCAGCAAAGAAGACCGAGATATGCCGCTTAAGGAAAAGCTCAAATTGCTTAAAGCAGGCATTATCCCCTTTTTAATCTTCTTTTTTATGACGGGGCTGTTTATCATGGGCATTACCAGCCTGGTGGAAAGCTCTGCTGTTGGCGCGTCTGCGGCGACAATCGCTGCCATTGCCAAACGTCGTCTCACCCGGAAAGTCATGGAAGAAACTCTCAGACAAACCCTGGGCATCACCTGCATGTTTATGTGGATTATCCTGGCGGCTCTTTGTTTCGGCGCTGTTTTTGATGGTATCGGTGCCGTCAAGGCCATTGAGTCCCTGTTTATTACCAAATGGAGCTTAAGCCCCTGGCAGGTGTTGGTCATGATGCAGTTGTCATACATTGTCATGGGGATGTTTTTGGACGACACGGCCATGCTGGTTATCGTTGCGCCTTTGTATGTGCCCTTGATCGTCTCGCTGGGATTCAACCCGATCTGGTACGGGATTTTATATACGATCACCTGCCAAATCGCTTACATGACCCCCCCATTTGGCTATAACCTGTTTTTAATGAGGGCAATGGCACCACCTGAAATTTCGATAGCAGATATCTACCGCTCGATTATTCCATTCGTGCTGGTGATGACCTTGGCATTGATATTAATCATGATTTTTCCCCAAATCGCGCTCTGGCTACCAGATTATGTTTATTCAAGAAACTAAAATGGCGAGCCGATATCACTCATCAGGTTCCAGCAATCATCTATAACCCCAAAGGAGGTAAGCGATGAAAGACAAAAAAAACGTCACCGAAACAAAAACCCAGATTCAGGATCAAAAAACCAGTCGCCGGGATTTTATCAAGAAGGCCGGTGTGGTAACGGGTGTCGCAGCCGCATCGACTGTGTTTGGCAGCGCTCCCTATGCCTATTCGGCTTCCAACCCCATTAAATGGCGTTTACAAACCTATTCCGGCGCTCCCTTGGGCGCTCACGTCATCAAACCTCAAATTGAAGCATTTAACCGCGCTGCATACGGCCAAATGGAGATCGAGTTGTTCTACGCCGATCAGCTGGTGGCCACCGATGAGCTCTTCCGCGCCATGCAAAACGGTACCATCGACGCGGTGCAGAGTGACGATGCCACCATGGCTTCCCCTGTTGATATCAGCGTATTTGGCGGATACTTCCCTTTTGCAACACGTTATAGCCTGGATGTGCCTGTTTTATTCAAGTACTACGGCCTGGATAAAATCTGGAAGGAAGCTTATGATGAAATCAAGGGTGTGGAATGGCTCAGTGCCGGCGCCTGGGACCCACTGCATATTTTTACCAAAAAGCCCATTCGGAGCATTGCAGACATGAAAGGTAAGCGTGTGTTCGGGGTACCCACAGCCGGAAAATTCCTGTCGCGTTACGGCCTGGTGCCTGTCACGCTCCCCTGGAATGATATTGAAGTCGCCATTCAGACCGGTGAACTCGATGGGGTAGCCTGGTGTGGTTTTACCGAAGCGTATGAAGTCGGCTGGGCCGATGTGTGTAACTATGCCCTGTTAAACAATGTGACCGGCGCCTGGTTTGGCTCCTATTTTGCCAACAGCAAGAGCTGGGCAAAAGTGCCGCCGCATCTGCAGGAGATATTCAAACTCTCAATGGACAGCTCACATTACTACCGTCAGGTCTGGTATTGGGGCGGGGAAGCCAAGCTGCGCGTGGAAGGCAAGAAGATGGAATTGACCACAATTCCGGCAAAAGAATGGGATAAGGTAGTTAAAGATTCAGAAGAGTACTGGGATGAAATATCTTCAAGCAGCCCGCGAGCCGCCAAGGTTGTCCAGATCTTTAAGGATTATTCTAAAGTCATGGAAAAAGTGGGTGTGCCCTATCGGTACGATACCTAAGTGTTAGCCTCATCGCCCCTGCATGAATGCGTGCAGGGGCGAGATCTATCCGCTATTAAACGATCTTCGTCGGCAGGTTGTTGAAAAAAGAAGGAATTGACATGCGCGCTGCCCCACGTCTTTTAGATCAGAAATTCACCCCGGAAATATGTTATGACCTGTTGCCGGAGTGGCAAGGCCTCGATGTAAACATATCCACACTGAGCGGTGGTATTACCAACAAACTCTATCGAATCCAGTCTAAAAAAGGCGATTATACGGTCCGGGTATACGGGGATAAGACAAATCTTTTTATCGACCGTGAAAATGAGGCACATACCATCCGGGAAATGGCAGAAATCGGTGTGGGATCGCGCCTCGTTAAAATCATACCTGAAAAGGGTGTAACAATCGTTGAATTCATCGATGATGCCATTGTTTTAACCAACGATCACTTTCTAGATAAATCGCTGCATGCTAAAATCGTCGACCCGATTCGGAAAATTCACACCAGCGGGGTGAAACTCAAACGGATATTCAATCCCCTGCTGGAGGTCATGAAAATGTCCGTCATCCTGCGACAAATCAATGTCGAGTACCCGGAATTCGACATCCCAGACACCATCCAGAGACTCATCAAACTGTCGGGAATCATCAATATTCCGGAATCAGAATACACGGCCTGCCACAACGACCTGCTGGCAGACAACTTCATTCTTATTAAAAACGAAGCAGCACACAAATATGACGCGTCCATGTATCTCATCGACTGGGAATATGGCGGCATGGCACCCAAATACTATGACATCGCAGACATGTTTCAGGAAGTTCTGGTGCCCCGTAACGTGGAAAAAAATATCGTGAAGGCTTACTGCAGCGGACGAAAAATTGATCGAACCCTCTTCTTTATTGATCTTTTCAAGCCCTTTCCCGACATCTACTGGCTTCTGTGGAGCCTGATTCAACTCAACATATCAAAAATCGAATTCGATTACTACCAGTACGGCAAGGTCAAATTTCACAATGCCCTTGACAATATAATTTTCATTAAAGAAAAATACGGTGTTGTCGTTTAAAAGAAAAACACAGTGGACTTAAGACATAAGAAAGGGTTAACGCTCCAGGACGGCGGCAATACCCAACCCCCCTCCCCCGCAAATGCACTCCAGGCCCAGATGGGCATCCCGACGCTTCATTTCATGCAGCAGTGTCACCAGAACGCGCGTTCCCGTACAGGCAATCGGGTGGCCTAATGATATCCCGGAACCGTTGACATTGACCCGTCCATAATCATCGGGCCCGACACCCATCTCCTGCAAGTCA
>JAFDAT010000041.1 GCA_019313725.1 Deltaproteobacteria bacterium | reverse complement strand
AAACATGGCCAGCCAGTTAACCGCCATCCAGTTGGCGGCCCCGGTCTGCCAGAGGCAGTTACCGATACTCATGGCACCGGCAAACAGCAGGATGATGTTCCAGGGAATGGCTTCCAGGTCATCCAGATCCATGATGCCGGTGATAAAAAACAGGATTGTCGAAACCAGAATAATGGCGGTTTTATCGATGGGATAAAGTGCCGGAACAAATTGTTTGGCCGCCATGACCAGAATACAGCCCCCCACAATCACTGCCGCCTTGATCTCGTTGCGGGTCATGGGTCCCAGATCGCTGTTGAGTTGTTTTGCCTTTTCACGCAGGCCGGGGATGGTGGCTTTTTCCGGTTTGAAAAATACCATGAAAAATCCCCACAACAGAAAGGTCATGAGCCAGCCGATGGGGAACATGTACCAGGTCAACTGAAAAAAGGAGATGTCCACCCCCATAATATCCTTGTAAAACCCCAGGGCCACAGCACCGCGGGCAGCGCCCAGAAGGGTGACGATGCTCCCTGCGCCGGCCACATAGGCCATGCCCATAAAAAGCCCCATACCGAATTTGGTCTTTTTGTCCCCTTCTCCGTAAAGCGCATAAATCGAGATCAACAGGGGATAGATGGTGGCGGCCACCGCCGTGTGCGCCATGATGTGGGCCAGCGCCGCCGTCACCACAAAACAGCCCAGATATATCATACTGGTCTTTTCCCCCACGATAATCAGCATTTTATAGGCCAGGCGCTTGGTCAGGCCGGTTTTGGTAAATACCAGTCCGATCATGATGGATGCAAAAATAAACATGACCGAGGGCACCATGAAATCCGTAAAGGCGTCCCGGGCCGGACGAATCAGGAACATGGCCTGCAGCACGCCGATCGCCAGGCTGGTGACCCCGATGGGCACCACTTCAAAAACCCACCAGGTGGCTGCCAGCAGAAATACGGCGATGGCGCCTTTACCCTCGCGGGACAGTTCGAAATGCTTGCCCAGCGGATCCACGGCATCCGGCCAGATCGGTGAATAATAAACCAGGCCGAACAGGGCTAGGCCCAAGAAAAGAAAGCCTGTTTTTTTCCAGTCGATGTTACCTTTACCCATTGTATCGGCTGAAGACTCACGCATTAAACTAATCCTCCTTCACAGATTAATAAAAAAAACTGCCGATCAGGTTTGACCGGCTTTAATTCCGTATATGTTGTTTAGAAGCAATCCTTCATGGTGTGGTAGACTGCCGCAAATACGTCCGTCAGCCGCAGAATCCCGAGAATCGAATCTCCTTTGGTAACCAGCAGCGATTGATGACGCCCCAGCACAAACTGATGGATGGCCTCGTCCAGGGTGGCGCTTTCGGCAATATATTCCCCCTCGGAGATTGAATACATGTACTTTGTGACATTCTGCTCGCCTGCCTTGCGGCAAATGTCCTCCAGGGGGCTGTCGAAAAGCTGATACTCCTTGAGCATGGACCGCATGAAATCCTTGGTGAACCCAAAGCTTCGCAGTCTGCGGCGATCCAGCATCTCATGATATTTGGGCTCCAGGGCCTTGAGCACATCCAGATGACTCAGTTTTCCGATAACCTTGCCGCTTCCATCCAGTATCAGGACAGCCCGGTGGCGATACCGGGTGTGGTCAAAATCCTCCTGAGCCTTTTCCAGCGCATTAACAGCATCGAACAGCGTGGCATTCTCGGATACCGTTGCATACTCTGAAATCGGCACCATCAGATCCTGTACTTTATATTTTTTCACACTCCTCCTTAATTCTTATACCCAGGGTATGCGTATACGCTTCAATATTGGCTGAAAAAACCAAATAACCCTAAACCTTTTGATTTTAGATTAGGGGCTTGCACAGCATATATGAAAAAATGACTATTAGCGTATTTCAATAACAAATTCAACTCATATCGGAATCGTGGACATGGAAATCCCTTGAAAAAGAAATATTCTAAAATTTATATGTAATTCTGGATGAGCAGCAGGATGGGGACAAGGTTGTCAGGCAGGCCGTTTGCCAAGATGGATTCGTAACCAATCGAATCCGCCATAACGAACGGCCTGCCAACCTCAGGGTTTGCGCAGAAATAAGTTCTCAAATTTTCCAAGTTCAGGATTTAAAGCGAAGCGTGCCATAAGACGGGCGGTAGCAAAGCCCTTATATTCCATATTTTTTTATGATATCCATCACTTTCTTTTCCTGTTGTTTTGTTACAATTAACAGTTTTTCGGCTTTGGCCTGCTTTATCTTCTGGGACAGCAGCTCAAGATCTACGGGCTTTTCAAGAAAATCAGCAGCGCCTATTTTCATCGCTTCGACACCCTTTTCCACCGTCGCATAGCCGGTCAAAAGAATGATCTGCGATTCCGGCCGCTTGGCTTTTATAGATTTCAACGCTTCCATACCGTCCATCTCCGGCATCTGGAAATCGAGGATAATGGCGTCAAAGGTCTCGTTTTCCATTTTTTCAAAGGCTTCTTTCGCAGATGAAGCTGTGGTCACCTCCATATCACGCGCCCTCATTCTCTCGGACATCGCTTCTAAAAAATCCTCTTCGTCGTCGACGAGCAATACTTTTTCAGACATTTATTCTCTCCTTTTTGACTACACCTAAGTTGAGGGGTTCAAATCCCAAGAATATTGAATTTACCCCAACGTTTCAAAAGCCGGAGGGCTTCAGAGTCAAGGCGTCTGAGGGTGAAGTCGTAGTTTTTTGCTTCGTATCCTCAGCAACACAGAATCTGAAGTTCTCCGGCTTTCCCGCAGGGTAAACAACATGGCAAAATAGACGCCATCTATAGAATTCACCTGGGGGAATATCCAGGAAATGGTGCTATCGCTACGATATCCGATATAATAACAACCCATTATCTATTCTTTGCCATGTTGTTTATGCAACTATGGGGTTTATGTTCAATTACAGCGGATCTCTTCCGGCAGGCAGACCCGGATTTCTCCGGATTCGGGCACATCGCCGATCTCCACCTCCAGATAGGTCATAAGTGCGGAAGCGTTCTCGGGAAGTAAAAATTCCCCCTTTCCCGGAACGGCCTCAAAACCGAATCTGATCTCCGCACCATTTTGCATTTTTTCAATTCTAACCTGAACAGTCGCATTGGCGTTCAAAATCTTCATGATGGACTCGATACATATCCAAAGCATGTTTTGCAGATAAAACCGATGGGTATTCACCGTCACCACACCAGCAGGCGGGATAATATTTACAGTCACACGGTTAATGCTGATCATCCTGTCGCAAATGTCCGTCACCAAGCAAGCCGCATCATAAAGATCGACCGGTTCCATCGGCCGATCCACGCTGTGGGCAAACCGGTTCATTTTTTTTATAATTCCGTCCGCCCGCTGAATCTGTCGGCGAACGGTTCCGGCCAGGCGGCCGAGACGCTCGGTAGACAGGGGAACGCCCTTTTCGGCCATCAACACAAAATCTCCCAGAAGGCCTGAATTTTCATTGATGATGGCCAGGACATTTTTTATCTCGTGTGATACCGAAGCGGAAACCCGGCCGAAAAATACAAGGCCCGTATCTTCTGGATTCAGTTTTTTTATGCACATATAACGCTACCGTCCTTAGGGCTCACTTAAAAATACCGGCAGGTATTCTGCGGTTAATCGGTCGAGACCGTCCCGGGCAGGGTAACGATGAAGCGGGTTCCCTCCCCCAACTTGCTTTCAACGGCTATATCTCCTCCAATTTCCTGGGCGAGCCCGTAAGTTATGGACAACCCCAGGCCGGTACCTTTGTGACCTGACCGGGTGCTGAAAAAGGGCTCGAAAACCCGTTTCAGGTCTGCATGGGAGATACCATGCCCATTGTCCGCAATTACAATAGTGACCCGCTCCGAATCTATATTTTCTACCGTAACGTCCAGTCGCCCCCCCGCTTCCATGGCGGCAAAAGCGTTGTTGATCAGATTGAGACATATCTGCTGCAGGTTTCCCTGGTCGCTTTCAATGACTACTTTTTTCTCAGGAATATTCTGAACAATCTCGATACTCCTGAACTCGGCCTCCTTTTCGAGTAAACTGAGCACGTCGCGGACCATCTCGCCAAGATCGAAATGCTCGATATCGGTATCCATGTGGCGGGCAAAATTAAGCAGTCGCCGGGTAATCGAACCAGCCCGCTCAACCGAAGACAATACACCCTTGATGAGTCCCATGAGTTTCTCATCAGAAGCGTAGTTCCCATGCATCGTGAAAAGATCCTTGATCAAACCCGCCTTCTGGTTGATGATGGCCAGCGGGTTGTTGATTTCGTGGGCCACACCGGATGCCAGCCTGCCGAGGGAAGCCAGTTTGTTGGTGTATTCCACCTGGTGAAGCGCTTCCACTCTTTTTTTGTCGGCGCTATGAATACGGTTGACCAGGTACGTGGCTGTGCCGAGGATTGCCATCAGAACCACGCCAATACTCAATACCAGAAAACCGATGAGCTTCATCCGGGGCTTGTACCACAGCGCCATCATTTCGGATTTGGGTTTTACGATCATCAATATCAGGGACGTGTCCGGAATATAGGCATACCCGATGAAAACCGGTACCCCTCCCCGGCCGGTGGCTTCCATCGTTTTTGCTCCGGAAATGCGTTGGGGAACGAGCAATGAAATTTTATCGTAAATCCCGCCGTGAAAACGGGATGGTGTCTGCAACACCCCCTCTTCGCTGATAATAAAGGCATCGTCCCCGTCGCCGATTTCCAACTGTGAAAGCATGTTGTTCATCAACACACTGTCAAGCCCGGATCTGAGAACAAAGAAGGAACCATCGGGTCGAAAATGCTTGATGGCAATGACCAGACGCGGTGAGATTTCAGATTCACTGCGTATGGCCTTGACATAGAAACCGTGCTTTACGAGGCTCTGAAAACACTTGTCATTGTATACATTTGTCCCCTCCAGGTCGTATGGCCCGGCATAGGCCTGCACATTACCATTGGCATCGAGCAAGGCGATATCCTCAAACCCGCCGATCCCCTCTTTCAGGTTTTTTAATATGGTGTGCAGCCGCCCTGCCTGGCCCAATTCCTCGTATAGGTTGTCCCGGGCAATAAACCCCAGGGCTGTTTTGCGCTGGGCTAAAAAAAAGGAAATCGTCTGCCAGGTGTTGGATACGGTCCTGGACATGCTCACGCGTACTTCTGACTCGATTGCACGCTTGGTTAACTGAAAATCGATCAAGGTCATAATGAGCAGAGGGGTCAGCGCAACGATGGAAGTCAATATGACGATCAATTTCCATTTACGCCGAAAGCTGAAGGGTTGTTTAAATCCCTCGGTGGCATCATAGTGGTCCCAGAAATGCGGTTTTATTTTCTTTATAATCGACATGTCAATACGGCTTTGCGCCTACTCCAATCCTGGTGTCAGGCTTCCGGAACCCTGCCCTGAATTTTAGCATGGGCTTTTTTGAGTACTTCACTGAGGTGGTTGATGTCCACCGGCTTTTGCAGGTAGTCGAACGCGCCCAGATCCATACACAGCTTTCTGTCCGATTCGGACCCGTGTCCCGTGAGGACGATCACTTCAATCTCCGGGCGCTCCTTCTTCACTTTTTTCAACACTTCGATGCCGTCTATACCTGGCATTTTCAAATCGATGATAATCACTTCCGGTTCATCTTCTCGTACCAGATTGAGCGCCGACTCCCCGTCATATGCGATGGCGGAGCCCATATCGCGAAGCTGAAGCCGTTCCGACAGCGTCTGGACAAATTCCCGTTCATCATCCACCAGCAGCACCCGGGAAGGCACCTCAAAATTGTGTTTGCGGTAGATATTGGCCTTGTGAAAATCCTTGCCCGCCTTGGTTTTCACCGATGTCACCCCGGGCACTTTCCCGGCAATGCTTTTAAGTTCCTCCTCGAGTCTGCTGAGCATCAGCACGTGCTTGTTGATATTTACCAGAACCGTGCCATCATCGGCCTCAACCGAAACATCGTGGCCGGCTTTACACAGCACCGCCGCTGTCCGGCTGGAAAGCAGAAAATCCTGCTGCGCTTTTTCAGAGCTTACCGTCCTGCGTACGGCATCTTTCAAAAGATTTTCCTCAATCAACGCACCGGCACGGTTCTTATCCACACTGTTCATGGGTATGACGATATCGTAAAGCGCTTCATCCCAGGGGTCCTGTTTTGAAAACAGGGAATCGACCCAGGCCCCACTGTCGCTGTCTGCCTGCCGGATGATCTTCAAGGCTTCCTTCTCGTCAATTGACCGTATTTGCCGCCCCTGCTGAATCCTATAGGGCATTTCGGCAATCAGGCAAACCCTCAGGACATGATCGATGGTCATGGGAATGAGGAGACTCGTCAAACCGTCGACGATTAACTGGTCCTCGGCAAGCATTTCAGCCACAGCGAGCCGCATATGGGCAATCGAGCACTCTTTTTCGTGGGTAAATTTGTTAAAAACAGACGTTTTCCCGGAAAAGGCCCGGCGGATTTTATTCTCGAATACGTTGGTAAGCACGCCGACCCGCTTGATCACATCGTCATCGGTGATGTGTTTATAGCCGGTACCGGCAATAAGATCTTCCAAAACGAATTGTTTTCCGGAAAAAATCCCGCTGAATAAGGCGACAATAGGCATCGTTTATCTCCTTGGTGTGCCTGCGTAGGCATTAACCCGCTGATCCCGCAGTTTACAAACAGTCGTCAGCGGGCAATCTTTTTCATCGCCGCCCCGATGTGTCTGTCGATGTACGGCGGTGATGGCCTTGTTTATGGAGGGAAAGATGTGATCTTCTCCGATTTTGGCCAGCAAGTGAGTACGTTTGAGTACCTCCCTGACACCTGTGTGAACACCGCTCAGGGAAATGTCGATATTGGCGCTGCGAACACGATCCACCGTCAGGGATAGCGCCTCTTCCCCGGACGCATCGATGTCGTTGATGCTCTCTGCGGCAACGATAATGTGTTTGAGTTGTTGCTTGGTCCGCCGCCGCATTCGGATCTGATCCTCCAGATAACTGGCATTAGCAAAAAAAAGCGGCCCGTCAAAACGAACCACATCGATATACTTGCACTCCTGCAAGCCATAAGAAACCGCGTCGTGAAGTGACAGATCGCCACCAAGGGACAGATCGACAACATTGGGGCGCATGCTTTTGTACAGAAATATCGCCAGGGACAGCACAACGCCCACAAATATCCCTCTTTCCAGGTGGGGCGCAAACGCAAGGGTCGTCAGGAAAACAATGATGGAAATACAGCCGTCATACCAGCGGGCCTTCCAGGCATGAATAAACCCATTGATATTGATCAGCCCGGCTACCGCCAGCATGATGATGGCCGCCAGAACGGCCTGCGGCAGGTGGTAAAGCAGCGGCGTAAAGAAAAATAGGGTCGCGATAACCGCCAGACTGGCAAATACGCTGGACAAGCCGGAAACGGCTCCGGCTTGAAGATTCACGGCTGATCTGGAAAATGATCCTGCACTGGGGTAGCTCTTCCCCAAAGAACCGCAGATGTTGGCCAGCCCCTGACCGATAAGCTCCTGGTTGGGGTCGATCCGCTGACCCGTCTTGGCTGCCATGGCCTTGGCAATAGAAATGGCTTCCATAAACCCAAGAAGAGCGATGGTGATGCAATATGGAATCAATTTGAAGACGATTCCCAGATCGATCCCGGGTAGATTAAATGCGGGGAGCCCGCGGGGGATTTCACCAACCACCGCTCCACCCCCGGCAAGATGCAATGCATTCATTTCCAAAGCTGCGGTGTTGATGTTGATACGCCAGGTACGTCCATCACCTTTTAAGCCGGAGGGAAGCTGTCCCTTTGGAAAGTAATGGGTTGTCGAACCGGACCGGGAAACACCTTCCATGTGAAACGCCCGTACGCTTTGGCGATACCCACTGGCCTCACCTTGTATTCCTTTTATTGCATGCTCAATCAGTTCGACATCTCTGCGAATGTTTATGGCCGTGACGGTATCCATTTTTTTCGATGCAGCCGCCAGGATAGCATTCAGCTGACTCCGTTTTTCCAGCAGCTCTGAAATATCCGTCATTGCCCGGTTGAACGATCTCATCACCGTCTTGGCTTCAGGATAAACCAGCTGACCTGCATCGATAACGACATTGCGCTCGAAACCGCCGGCCCAGGATATGAATGTTGCCATGAAAACAGCGATGAGAACGTTGGGTAGTTTGGGTGAAATCTTTGCCAGAGTGTACATGACGGCAAAGGCGAACACCGCCATGAAAAAGGTGGGCCAATGGATAAAATGGTAGGCGGTCTTGCAGACCCCGTAGATCGTTTCGTAGTGAAGTTCGGCCTTGTCCACCTGTACACCGAATATTTTGGATAGTTGGGAAGAAGCGATAAAAATGGCGGCAGCGTTGGTAAACCCGTTGATGACCGGATGCGAGAGCAGGTTTATCACCAGGCCGAGCCGCAATACCCCTAAACAGAATTGAAACAGGCCCACCATTAGAGACAGGAGAACCGCATAAGCGATATACTGCTGACTCCCGGCAGTTGCCAGCGGCTCGAGCGCAACGGCGGTCATCACCGACACAACAGCCACCGGACCGGTTGCCAGCTGACGACTCGATCCGAAAAGAGCCGCCACGGCGGGCGGGAGCAGCGACGCATAGAGCCCGTAATAAGACGGCAGACCGGCCAACTGTGCGTAGGCCATTGATTGTGGAATCAGAACCAGCGCCACCGTAAGGCCTGCAAAGAGATCTGCCTTGAAAAGATGCAGGCGATACCCCTTGAACCATTCCAGAAAGGGGAATATTTTACGTAACAGCATCATCGTCGGTAGGCCTTTTCAACCCTATCATTTTTCGGCAGGCGGCCATCAGAGCGCTGTAAAGCGCACCGGCATCGTATAACTGGTAAGTATTGAAACGCGCGATGCCGTCCACCATCGAGAACAGAATCATGGCACTTTGCCTGGCCGGTACGCCGTCGACGGACCCGTCTTTCTGGCCCCTGAGAATACCCTTTTCAAAAATGTCCAGCAGGCAGTCATAAATCGACTCGAGATAGTCTCGACAAACCGGATTGGCTTCAGCCATTTTGTAAGGAAAGTGTCGGTGCAAAAGCAAAAATTGTGCCTGCATCCGGCCGGCTAATTGAAGATAGAACGAAACGGCCCCTTCCACCAGCTCCAATCCGTTTCTGAAATTCGCATCTTTCAGATACTGGTCGAACGCGCTGAGAATAGTCTCTTTGATACCGCCCAGTATGTTTAGAAAAAGGTCCTCTTTGTTTTTGAAATGGTGAAATATAGTTCCACCGGCCGCACCGGTCATACGTGAAAGCTCGGCCATGGAAGCACCGTCGTACCCTTTTTGGGAAAAAAGTTCGGTTGCCGCCAAAAGGATTGCATTTTTTTTAGACATGTGTTACTCCATTAGAAAAACCAACCGAACGATCGGTTGGTTTATAAATTAGCCGTTTTATAATTGAAAGTCAAGCAGAAAAGCCTGCCGCACTGGAATGCATAGAGAGGCCGCATGAATAAAAGTTTACCGGAAAAGGCACGTGTCCTGGAACAAATCCGCAAGGGCGGTTTCGAAGTTCCTGATTTCATATTTGTTCCGGCAAGCGATTTCGCCAATGAAAATTTCGCCGAACTGGAAGCATTTCTGAAAAACCACCGTGAAAGTTTCAAAGTCATTGCCCGCAGTGCCCACCCTCAGGAAGAGTTTTATAAGGGTGGCACTTTCGACTCTCTCGAAACCTATGCCGATCTTTCCGGGATCAAATACGCGCGTAAACGCATGGTGACATTTGCAGAAACCTCCAAGAAACTGGCTATCCGCAGACAGCAGAAATTCAACAATGCCCCCGAAGTTGCCATCGAGGAGATGGGCGTCATCGTAATGCCCTTTATCAGCGGCTCCAGCGTTATGGCTAAAATGCTCTGGGATCACTGGGAGTTTGGTTATTGCCGCGACAGGCTTCACAAAATACAGAGCGAGCCATATATCACCCGGACCCCTCACGATCGTAAACTGCTCGAGATATCCCAGAAAATCCAGGATCATCTCGGGTTTCCCTGTGAAATCGAGTTTATCATTTCAGAAGACGGAAAAATTCACGTCGTGCAGGCCAAAGACATCGGCAGCATCGATATTCTGGAGAAAAAGGAAGGCGAACGCTCCATAACCCTCGACGGTGTGAGGCGTATAAGAAAGCGCAGGAATTACCGGGAACGACCTGTTTATGTCATGGATAACAAAAATTTCTACCTCAAAATAATTAACAGATGCGAAGATATGACCATCGGTGCCGACTGTGAGCTGACCGATATTTCAGATATCCTCGATCTTGTCAGTGCCTATGAAGCGGAGCTTGAAACATTTGCCCTCCGTCATCAGCGTTTCTGCATACTCGGCCTGTCCATTCACGACCCCGAAGAGTTGTTCCAGATCGCCAACCACTACCTGGATGAAACCCCCGACCTGCAGGAAAAGCTGTCACGGGCGCTGCACAGCAACCTCTATAAAATAGATATTTTCCTATCCGAGGCAGATACGCTCGTGGCAAAAGACAAATTCCGGGTCAATCTCTGTGGCCACGATGCTTACGGGATCGACACGGTGAGAAACCCCCTGTGGACGGTGTACTGGACAACCCACAAACACGAAGCCGTGGTCAAGGAGTTCAGACGAATCGGGTTTAAAACCGGTGATTCGGTAGGAATCGACGTCAACAACGCCGGGTGCCCGACCGTTATACGACTGTAGGTATTATAGATGCTCAAAAGGCAGCCGCAATAAGCACATAGCTTTTGACCCTATTGCTGTTTCCGTGCTTGGCTTTTCATTCGATTTCGATTTGGCTCACTCAATCCAACAACACTACAACTGATCGGGAGATGATCCATTCCGGTTTATCTGCGTTGGGTTTCGACCTCGAAAAGACACGCGTCGATTATATCCAGCGCCCTGTCCATCTCCTCGCGTGTAATGATCAGGGGCGGGGTGAGGGTGAGAATGTTCCCCATGGTCAGCTTGAAGCTCAGCCCGCGGGACAACGCCCCGTACATGACGGCTTCGGCCTCTTGGATGGCACGTTCGCGGGTGGATCGATCCCTGACCAGCTCTATGCCCAGAAAAAGACCGATGCCGCGAACGTCCCCGATCAAGGAATGCGACGCCATCATCTTCTTCATGCGCTCAAGGGCATAGGCCCCCAGCTCGCGGGCATGCTGCCCCAGGTCGTGCTTTTCGATAAAATCGATGGTGGCCAGGGCGGCCGCACATCCCACCGGACTCTTTTCGTGGGTGTAATGCCCCAGCGCCCTTTCTGCGGCCACATCCAGCGAACCTTTGGCTATCAAGGCCGCCAGCGGGAAAACCCCTCCCCCCAGGCCCTTACCGATCACCACCATGTCCGGAACAATGCCGAAATTCTCAAAGGTAAACATCCGGCCGGTGCGCCCCAGGGCGTGGGGAATTTCATCGAAAATCAACAACGCCCCGTGCCGATCGCAGGCCGCGCGGATACGTTGCCAGTAATCAGGCTTGGGGATGTACGGTGTGCTGCGGATCGGCTCCGCAATGACGGCGGCGACATCCCCTTCCTTTTCAAGCATATACTCGACATATCCGGCACAGGTCATGTCGCAGCCGCCCCTGTCGCTGCAGCCGAAAACACAACGGTATTCATCCGGCGGGGGCGCGTGTTCGGTACCCGGCAGCAGGGGGCCGATATCCTGGCGAAAAATTGCCTCGCCACCGATGGAAATGGTGTCCAGGCCGGCACCGTGAAAAGCATCCCACATGGAAATGGTTTTGTGGCGCCCGGTGGCCATCCGGGCCAGCTTCAGGGCGATCCCGATAGCTTCCGCCCCGCCCGGGCAGAAAAGGACCTTGTCGAGTTCACCGGGGGCCATCTCGACAAGTTTTCTGGCCAGGTCCACCGCCACCCGGTTGGTATATCGCCGCGTACAAAAGGGAAGTTCATCGAGCTGCTTTTTCACGGCAGCCAGGACCTGCGGGTTCCCGAACCCCACCTGGTGAACGTTGTTCCCGTGAAAATCCATGTACCGCCGTCCCTGGAAATCCTCGATGTAGATGCCCTCACACCCTTGCATGGCATTGAGGCAGGGCGTGGAAAGTGACTGCCTGAGGAAATAACGCTCGTCTTCATCCAAAAGCGCCCGGCTGTCGGCGTCAATATTGACTTTCTGCCAGGCATCCCGGTATTTTGATATATTGATGTCTCCTTCGGACCGCTGCAGTTTTGCCATGGAATATCTCCTCTGAAATTGAACCCCGATGATATATTTCTGAATTTTCAGACGTTTATAGCATCTGTCAGATTAACGTTCCGATTGGTGTCACGCGCCAGAACGCCAGCATTCGATCGGAACATAAGTGTGACAACCAGTATAAACGTTAGGGTAAAACAGTTATAATATTGATGCCGCAATAGATCAATACCGGCTGTAAATACCCCTAATTTTCTTGATTTGCGTCCTGAAAAAAATTATAGATGGTTATGCTTACCCTATTAAATTACTTGGTTTTAAGAAAATATTCCGTTATGATTAAAAAACTCTTACTTATTTTCATGACCGGGCTGGTACTGACCGGTTTCGGTTTCGGCACTGAAAAAATACATGTGACCTGAACGAATTTTCACTCAAACCGCACCATTACTACCAAAAATTCCCTCGGATCAATTCCGACAAAGGTGATTTGAATGAAAAAAAAGCAGAATATCATAGAGACTGCGACAAAACTATTCGCGAGTCAGGGTTTCGACGGAACAACCACGCTCCAAATCGCCAGGGAAGCCGGTGTCACCGAACCCCTGATTTATTACCATTTCGAAGGCAAGGACGATCTATTTACCCACATCATTGAACATGGCTTCAAGGTATACCTGGAACGACTCGATTCGCTGAAATTGGAAACCGCCTACCAGTTTGAGAAAATCGAAAAGTTAGTTGAGGTCCACTTTAATTTCGTCCGGGAAATGCCGGATGAAATCTATCTTTTCTTCAGCACATGCCCTGCCAAATTAAAAGACAAGTCGCATGTCTGTTCAAAAAAGCTTCAACAACAACGCCGGTGGCTGGACGCCTACCTGACGAGCTGCATCGAAAAAGGTGTTAAAACCGGTGAATTTTACCCCATACCCATCAAGGAAACGGTCAGCCTGCTGTTTGCCCTGATTTCTGGAATCGTGCGGCAAAGGGGGCTGCACCTGAACACCTTGAAAGGCATGCGGATTACCACCATCGAATTCTGTCGCAGAAGCCTGGTCAAATAAAAAAACGTTTTACGTGTTATGATTTACGTTTTACGTAAACGCCCTTCGGGCATTAGCCCTTGGCTTTGAATATTTTGATTTGGTATTTGTTTAGAATTTGGTGAATTAGAATTTAGCCTTGTTTGCAGGTAATCCAAGGTCAACATCCCTTACCAGAATGACGCGATTTCAAGGAACGGACACCAAAAGCAGCCCCGATTTCTATCAGGCCCACTACCGGGCCTATCACGACAGAACCTTCCCGGTGGATGCCACGCCATTTCTCAATCCTTTTCAAAAACGCCTGCCCCGGGGAGCGACAGTCCTGGATGTAGGCTGCGGTTCCGGAAGAGACCTGCTCTGGCTCAATCAGAGAGGCTTTGCGGTTGTCGGGCTTGAACGATCACCCGGTCTGGCCGACCTGGCCCGCAAGCATGTCGGATGCAAGGTCATCCAGGCCGATTTCGAAAACTTTGATTTCTCTTCCCTTGCGGTGGACGCCGTGATGATGAGCGGATCGCTGGTTCACGTCCCGCATGTGAGGCTTCCCGTTGTCCTGGCCCGTATTCTGCGTGCCTGCCATCCCGGACAGGGGTCCGACCAGGCCCTGGCCGGATCCTCCCCGAAGATGCCCAAACACGTCTATATTTCTCTGAAAGAGGGCCGGACCACCAAAAAATTTGCCGACGGCAGAATTTT
>JAFDAT010000354.1 GCA_019313725.1 Deltaproteobacteria bacterium | reverse complement strand
GATTAGACGACACTGACTATTTGTGCGGTTATTACCAGGGTGATCCCCTGCCGTGTTCGTGATTGGAAGATGTTCTTTGACCCAACATTTATCCTTTGGGAGCTTTCACTTGTTTTGGTGCGCAGGTTCTGCTTGAACAGAAAAGCCTAAAGAAACAAAAAAGCGCCCACCTTATATAATAGGTTCAAAGGCCTGCCAACACGGCACAGTGGTAGGGGTTCACCTGTATCCGATACGGGCCGCACGCCGCTCAGCAGAGTCGTTTATGCAGTTCCCAATCTGATTCAACAAACTCACTGTTGTCATCCAACCTCATAGTTTTTCTTTAACATCAGCTATTTCAACCTTTTATAAAATCGGTATTACTTGCTGACATCTGGGCACACGTGTGCGCATGAATATGAGATGCAGGCAATTTATTATAAATTGAGCTTAGCGGTTTTTAGGGCTCACGTCAGGTAAATCCTGAATGGAGATTAAACGATGAAAGACTATAACACGATATTGGTTTTATGCGGCTTTGCTGTTGGTTTTGTCATGGCCTATCTGATTAAGGGAAGAATTGTTGCGGGGAAGGTTAGAGCGGCCAAAGAGGAAGCGTTGAATATTATCAGAGATGCCAAACGTAAATCGGAAACATTGCTGAAGGAGGCTCGGCTCGAGGCCAAGGACAGGCTTTTTAAAATGAAAAGTGAGTTTGACACCGAAACCAAGGAGACTCGATCGGAGCTGAAAAAACAGGAAAGACGGCTGATCTCCAAAGAAGAAAATATCGATAAAAAGTTGGAAAACCTCGAACATAGAGACCGTGAGATCATCCGAGCGGAAAAGAGACTGGACAAAAAAACTCAAACCATCGAAGCCGACGAAAGAAAATATAACCAGCTCGTCGAACAGCAGAAACAGCAGCTCGAAACGATTTCGAGCTTGACGGCCGAACAGGCCAAGGAGCTGTTGATCCGGGCCATGGAAAACGAGGCGCGTCACGAAGGCGCCAAGATGATCAAGCGTATCGAGAACGAGACCCGGGAAGAGGCGGATAAAAAAGCAAAAAAGATTATGGCAACCGCTATTCAGCGTTACGCCGGCGATTTTGTGGCTGAAAGAACGGTATCGGTCGTTCAGCTTCCTTCCGACGAGATGAAGGGAAGAATTATCGGACGTGAAGGGCGCAACATCAGGGCCCTCGAGGCAGCCACCGGCATTGATCTCATCATTGATGATACACCTGAGGCCGTGATTCTGTCCGGCTTCAACCCCGTTCGACGTGAAGTGGCAAGGTTGTCGCTCATGAAATTGATTTCGGACGGCAGGATCCACCCGGCAAGGATCGAGGACGTGGTCAAAAAGGTCGAACAGGAGGTGGATGTCACCATCAAAGAAGCCGGTGAGCAGGCGGCCTTCGACCTGGGGGTCCACGGGATTCACAGTGAACTTATCAAATATATCGGCAGGCTCAAATTCAGATCGAGTTATGCTCAGAATGTTCTGCAGCATTCTGTGGAGGTCGGATCGCTGTGCGGCATCATGGCTGCCGAGTTGGGCCTGAAAGAAAAATTGGCCAGGCGGATGGGGCTGCTGCATGACATTGGCAAAGCCATCGATCACGAGGTCGAGGGCCCCCATGCCGTGATCGGGTCCAAACTTGCTAAAAAATTCGGCGAATCGCACAAGATCGTGCACGCGATCGCAGCCCACCACGAGGACATCCCTCCGTCAACGGTGTATGCTCTGCTCGTGCAGGCAGCCGATAGCCTTTCAGGTGCAAGGCCCGGTGCTCGAAAAGAGCTGCTGGAAAATTACATCAAACGCTTGGAAGACCTGGAAGCCATCGCCAACAGTTTCAAGGGCGTTGCCAACACCTATGCAATTCAGGCTGGCAGAGAGCTGCGCGTTATCGTGCAGAGCGAGGTCATCTCAGATGAGGATTCGATTCTGCTGAGCCGCGATATCGTCAAAAAAATCGAGGAATCCCTTACATTTCCGGGACAGATTAGGGTGATGGTGATTCGGGAGACCCGAGCCGTCGAATATGCCAATAAATAATCGTTTTAGGGGTTACGTGTTACGTTTTAAGTTGGCCGCACGCCAAATGCAGTTGGCTATTTTCTCTCATCTGTTATCTGCAGGCTAAGATAGTACGGGTATTAGGTTTCTTTTACCAAATGCTATAAGCTATGAGCGAACTTAAAACATAAAACCTAAAACGTAAAACGCTTCAGTGTATAAATATTGTCTAAAACCAAGTGCCGCGTAAAACGTAAAACGATTACAATGAAATATATTAGAGGATCGAGAAGAGTGAATTGAGGAAAAACGGATGAATGTATTAGATATATTACAAGAACGCGGCTTTATAGAACAAAAAACCCACGATCAGGAACTGAGAGAACTGTTCGCAACTGAAAAGGTTACCTGCTATATCGGTTTTGATCCCACCGCGTCGAGTCTCCACATCGGGAGCCTCATTCCCATTATGTCCCTTGCCCATATGCAGCGCAGCGGCCATCAGCCCATCGCGCTGGTGGGCGGGGGGACCGGTCTGGTCGGCGACCCCAGCGGGAAGACCGAAATGCGTAAGGTGTTGACCCTGGATATCATATCAGAGAATGTGGCGGCACTTAAAAAGCAGTTGTCCCATTTCATCGATTTTTCCGATGACAAGGCCCTGCTGTTGAACAATGCCGATTGGTTGGTGAGTTTAAATTACATTCATTTTCTGCGGGATGTGGGTCGGCATTTCAGTGTCAACCGCATGATCAAGATGGAGAGCTGCAAGATGCGGCTTGATTCTGAAGAGGGGCTGAGTTTCCTTGAATTTAACTATATGATCCTTCAGGCGTATGATTTTCTGGAGCTTTTTTCGACCCGAAATTGCAAGATCCAGATGGGGGGCAGCGACCAGTGGGGCAATATTGTCGCCGGCATTGAACTCATCCACAAAATGAACCATAAACAGGCCTATGGCATTACGTTTCCGCTGATAACCACCAGCAGCGGCGAGAAAATGGGCAAAACCGCCGGTGGTGCCGTGTGGCTGGATCCAGAACGTACGAGCCCGTACGAATATTACCAATACTGGATCAATGTTGACGACCGGGATATCCAGAGGTTTCTAGCACTGTATACCTTTTTACCCATGCAGGAGATCAGGGATACAAAAAATCTAAAAGATGCGGAAATGAACATGGCCAAATCCATACTTGCCTTTGAAGCCACAGCCCTGGTTCACGGGCACGATGCGGCTGTGAAAGCGTTTCGTTCTGCCGCGAGCGTGTTCGGCGCCAGAGTCATACCAAAGCATATCCTCGAGTCAAGCACGATCCCCCGGGAAGATGAGGGCGTGGATGATCGCGTGGTGCCGAGTACGGTCATGGAACAAGGTGAATTGGCCCAAGGGGTACCGGCTTTCAAACTTTTTCATCGAATCGGCCTGGCCGCATCCGGCGGTGCAGCAAGGCGTCTCATCGAGCAGGGCGGGGCCTACGTTAATAACACGCGGGTGGCTGCCTTCGATCAGGTGATTTCGAACAGGGACCTGGAAAGTGGCGAGATACTGCTGAGATCGGGAAAGAAAAAGTTCCATAAGCTTGTCGTTAAGGCCGAAGCGTAAAAGTGAAGATGCCACTCTTTTTTTGCTTGACAATTGCCGGGGTGGATTGTAAAAAACGGCTCGTTTGTTTTGTCCGGATCGGTTCTTTCGGGCGGTGATCTTTTACAAAAAAAGAATGAAAATCTGCTTGACAGTGCGGGCCATAAAGATTATATTTATTGGGTTCGCCTGACGCAGGGTGGATTGGTCGGCAGCAAATAATAATTAAAAAAGTTGTTGACAGGAAGTATCAAAAAAGTATATAAAGTTCTTTTTGCTTAATACGGCTAAAATGATTGGCCGGATGCTTGATCTTTGAAAACTAAATAGTGACACATTATTTGAGAGTTGGGTCTTTTGTTAATTCGTTGCTTGTTTCAAGCAATTTGAACGATTTAATTGGAGAGTTTGATCCTGGCTCAGAATGAACGCTGGCGGCGTGCTTAACACATGCAAGTCGTACGAGAACT
>JAFDAT010000353.1 GCA_019313725.1 Deltaproteobacteria bacterium | reverse complement strand
CACGGACAGAGATGGCAATATAGCATTTTTCAACGCCGCCGCCGAGCGCATCACGGGGATGGACCGCCAGCGGGTATACGGTCGGGTACTGGATGAAGTGCTGCCGCCCGGCTGGAACAATTTCAGGGAGACCCTGGAGCGGGGCGGAACCATCATCGAACAGGAAAAGGAGTACACATTCACTGACCGGACAGCCGTTCCCGTCAGCGTGAGCGCTGTGCGCATCACCAGTCAGGAAGGGCTGTTTCTGGGTAACATCGTCATTTTGCGAGACATCGCCGAGATAAAGCACCTGCAGGAAGAGATACGGCGCACCGAAAAGCTGGCCGCCCTCGGCGGTCTGGCTGCCGGCGTGGCGCATGAGATCAGAAACCCGCTGAGTTCCATCAAGGGACTCGCCACCTATTTCAGGGACAAACTGGACACGACGCCCGCCGACAGAGAAACAGCCGAAGTCATGATCCGGGAAGTGGACCGCCTGAACAGGGTCATCGGTGAGCTGCTTGAATTCGCACGACCCGCCCAGCTGAAAACCAGGCCCGTATCCATCAGGGAACTTATCCGACACTCCGTTCGCCTGGTGCAGCAGGATGCCCAGGCCAGGAAAATAAAAATCAACGTTTCGGAAACAGCGCAGGACCCGACCATTGAAATCGACCCGGATCGTTTCTCCCAGTGCCTTTTAAATCTCTACCTGAATGCCATCCAGGCCATGGAGGACGGCGGGACATTGTCCATCGGCTGCACAATGGAAGATCACGATCTCATCATCCAAGTTTCCGATACCGGCCCCGGGATAGCCACGGCAGACCTGCAGCAGATATTTAACCCCTATTTTACCACCAAGCCCTCGGGAACCGGGCTCGGTCTGGCCATCGTGCATAAAATTGTCGAGGCACACCACGGTCGCATCCAGGTTGCCAGCAATCCCGGCCATGGGACCACGTTTACCATCGCCTTATTGAAAAATGGAGCCAGGCATCATGGATGATAAACAAGCCCACATCCTGGTCGTCGATGACGACCCCGGCCACCGCACGACTCTCGAAACGCTCATAAACAGCTGGGGTTACCGGGTGGAAAGTGCAGGCGACGGTTCCGATGCCGTGGAACGGGTTACGGACCAGCCGGTCGACCTGATCCTGATGGATGTCCGCATGACAATAATGGACGGTCTTGAGGCCTTAAAGCGCATTAAAGCATACAATCCCGCCATACCCGTACTGATCATGACCGCCTATTCTTCTGTCGAGTCTGCCGTGGATGCGCTCAAGTCGGGTGCCTATGACTACCTCACAAAACCGCTGGATTTCGAAGCCCTCAAATTCACAATTGAAAGAGCCATCGAGCATTCCGGGCTGAAAGCCGAGAACAAGGCGCTCAAGGAAAAATTGAGCCGGGATTTCGACATGGCCCATATCATCGGCACAAGCCGTCCCATGCAGGAACTGATCGACATGGCCGCCATGATAGCGCCATCCGAGGCCACGGTACTTATCACTGGTGAAAGCGGAACAGGAAAAGAACTGATCGCCAAAGCCATTCACTACAACAGCCGCCGCAAGGAGCACCCGCTGGTGGTTGTCAACTGCGCCGCCCTCACCGAAACCCTGCTAGAGTCCGAACTTTTCGGGCACGAAAAAGGCGCCTTTACCGGTGCGGACCGAAGACGGGAAGGCCGTTTCAAGCAGGCCGACAGGGGTACCCTCTTTCTGGACGAAATCGGTGAGACATCTCCGCTCATGCAGGCCAAACTTCTGCGGGCCATCCAGGAAAAAGAGATTCAACGGGTGGGTGGTGAAGACACTATCCAGGTCGATGTCCGCATCCTGACGGCCACCAATCGAGATCTGGACGCCGAGGTTGGTGCTGGCCGTTTTCGTGAAGACCTTTACTATCGCCTGAATGTCGTCACGCTGCAGGCGCCCCCGCTGAGGAACAGGCTGGACGATATCCCTCTGCTGGCCCAGCATTTCATGGCAATATATGCCGAGAAAAACCGGAAAGGCATCAAAGGCTTCAGCCCGGTGGCCATGGACATGCTCCTGAAGTACGGATGGCCCGGCAATGTCCGCGAGCTTGAAAACGCCGTTGAGCGGGCGGTCATATTGGCTGCCGGCGATTACCTGACAGAAAAAGACCTGCCCCTCAGCATCACGCAGCTGCCTGCTGGCAATAATCGAGATGCGGAAGCGTTGCGGCATCCGGCCGGCAAATTGCGTTCCCTCGAGGAACTCGAAAAAGAAGCTATCCTGGAGGCCCTCGAAGCCAGCCAGGGAAACAAGAGCGAAGCCGCCAGAATTCTGGGCATCAACCGAAAAACGCTTCACAAAAAACTGAAGGCCTTTTAAGAGGAATTCAGAGAGCATTACGAATGCGAATGAACAATTCGGCCAATATTTCGGAATTACCCATTCAGCTGTTAGCCATGCCGTTATCGAAAATCAGGGATGGGGTCAAAGCTTGAATTGTGAATTGCAGTTGACTTTTCTATTGCCAGTTGATACCAGCAAGCGTATGAGCAGAGCTTGGCGGATTGAATATGCGGGTGCACTCTACCATCTTTTGTCACGCGGTAATGAAGGTAGAAAAATATTTCGAGATAACCTAGATCGCAATTTTTTTTTAGCGACTTTGGGTGAACTATCCGATCGTTTCGATATAGATATTTATGCCTTTGTACTCATGGACAATCACTATCACCTTCTCGTGCAAACCCATCATGCCAACTTGAAAAAGGCAATGCACTGGTTTGGCACCACCTATACCCAAAGGTTTAACTGGCACCATTCTCGAAACGGGCACCTCTTCCAAGGTCGATACAAAAGCATAATTGTACAAAACAATGCCTACATGCTAAGACTTTCTTGTTATATTCATCGTAACCCACTGAGGGCAGGTATTGTCAATCGCCTCGCCGAGTATCGCTGGAGCAGCTATCTTACTTATGCATATGGTCATACGGCACCCGACTGGCTGGCGACAAAAATGATTCTATCCCAATTTGGAAACCGCGAAAACCATCGACAGTACCGCGAAAAGGTCCAGAGTTATGCCAAAGAAGAAAAACGCCTATGGGAAGATCTACGACATGGCATGCTGATAGGATCCAAATCTTTTATCAAAAGGATAAGAAAACACCATTTGCCTTCAGAAAAAAATGAAGGCATACCGCAGCAGACAAGTCTGGCAAAAGTGTTTGATCCTACCCATGCACTGCATGTAGCCGAACGAATTCTCCGATGTGAAGTGCAGGACTTTGCCAATACCGGTAGAATTTATGGCGAAAAAAAAGACAAACGGGATTTAATGATATTTATGCTATGGAACTCAGGCACCATTACTAACCAACAGATCGGCCGTTATTTTGGTATAAGCCATTCTGCCGTAAGCCATGCGGTCAAATCATTGAAAGCCAGAATAAAAATTAAACCTGAATTATTAGCGATATCCAACAAACTTAATTCACAATTCAAGCTTTGACCCCTATAGTCTTATGATAGCAAAAAAAATTTGGGTCCCCGCACTGATCATTTTGGTGATCGCCGGCTATCTGTTTGTCCACAACCGGCCCATAGAACTGCAGAAGGCCACCCTCATGTCTACGCCGGTCATCTTCAGGGATGGTTTAGCCAGACCCTATACCGTTCCACCGGATGACATCCCTGTTCCGGATGTGAAAGTCTTCTATGCCACCGATCGGCAACCCACCGACGCATCCATTATCAATCCTCTATTTTACGGTAATGAACGCAGCATGAACCTCTTTCTGGGCCAGGCAACCGTCAGGTTCGGCAGTGACGATATGGAATGGTCCCTGGTAGAGCAAAACAGTTTGCGCAAAAACCGTACCCTTGCCATCCCTCTGCAGATAGTGGCCAATGACCTGATTCACAAAATTGGTTCGGCTGATATGCCTTTTGAAGAATCATTTCGGGGGCAGGCATCCGGCCAGGACCCATTCATCAAAGCCCTGAAACAGCGCCTGTCCCATTCTGGTGACAAAGAGATATACATCTTTGTCCCCGGATTTAAGGTAGACTTTGCCTACCCGGTTCTGGTGGCGGCGGAGCTCTGGCA
>JAFDAT010000040.1 GCA_019313725.1 Deltaproteobacteria bacterium | reverse complement strand
ATCCAGGACCGGTGATCTTTTGGATGTGGGCGTGGAGGAGGGTATCATCGAAAAAAGCGGGTCATGGTACTCCTATAACGGAGAGCGCATCGGGCAGGGGCGTGAAAACGTCAAATCCTTTCTGACCGACAATCCGGACATTTTTGAAGATGCTTACAGAAGGGTTCGGGAGAGCGTAGGGCTCGCTGATGGAAAAGAAGTAACAGAGGTGGATCAGCCTGATAAGTCATGAATAAAATTCCAAATAACAAGCACCAAATAGTAAAGAATCCTGGACCAGGCATTGCGTTGCCCCTAGAAGGGGCTCTATCACAGAATATATGGGTCAGAGGATTCAACAGCCTGAAGTTACAGAAAAAATCTTGAAAAACGAACATTGAACGTTCATTTATAGATGATGCTCAAAGTTTGATCCAAGAAGCGAACGAATTGAGAAGCATCTTATCGTCAATAATATGTCATAGGAGACACCCATGACCGGTAACGAAGTGCGCAGCAAGTTTCTCGAATATTTTCAAAAACACAACCACCAGATTGTGCGCAGTTCCTCCCTGGTTCCCCAGGACGATCCGACCCTCCTTTTTACCAATGCGGGCATGGTGCAGTTCAAACGCACTTTCCTGGGGGAAGAGAAACGAGGCTACGTGCGGGCCACTACTTCTCAAAAATGTGTTCGGGCAGGCGGCAAACACAATGATCTGGAGAATGTGGGCTACACCGCCCGTCATCATACTTTTTTTGAGATGCTGGGGAACTTTTCATTTGGCGACTATTTCAAAGAGGGGGCCATTGAGTTCGCCTGGGATCTTTTGATAAACGGGTATGGACTTCCGGCCGAAAAGCTATACGCATCCGTATACCTGGATGATGACGAGGCCTACGATCTATGGCATGAAAAAATAGGGATCCCCACCGAACGCATCGTGAGATTCGGAGAAGAGGACAATTTCTGGGCCATGGGCGACACCGGTCCATGCGGCCCGTGTTCCGAGCTTCTTCTCGACCGGGGCGAACAGTACGCCTGTGACCGTCCGGACTGCAAGGTCGGCTGCGAGTGCGACCGCTACCTCGAAATCTGGAACCTGGTATTCATGCAGTACAACCGGGATGCAGCCGGTGAAATGACGCCCCTGCCCAAGCCCAGTATCGACACGGGGCTGGGATTGGAACGCATGGTGACGCTGCTCCAGGACCAGCCCAATAATTACGAGACGGACTTGATCCTGCCCATCATCAATAAGGCCGAGGACCTTGCCGAAAAAAAACTGGGAGAACGCGAAGAAGACGATGTGGCCATGAAGGTGATCGCGGATCACAGCCGGGCAGCCGCGTTTCTGATCAATGACGGGGTGCTGCCGTCCAATGAAGGCCGGGGGTATGTACTGCGCCGGATCATGCGACGGGCCATCCGTTACGGCCGCAACCTGGGGCTGATGAAACCGTTTTTACACAAAACCGCCAGTGTGGTGTTCGAGATCATGGAAACGGCCTATCCGGAGCTCAAGGAATCCCAGGCGTTTATCACCAAGGTCATCCAGAACGAGGAGGCCCGGTTTTCCGAAACCCTGGATTTCGGGTTGCGGCTGCTCAACGACACCCTGGCAGACATTAAAGCCAAAGGGAAAGCGCAGGTGCCGGGTGATGTCATTTTCAAGCTGTACGACACCTATGGCTTCCCGGTGGACATTGTCCGGGACGTGGTCCGCGATGAGCGTATGACCCTGGACATGGACGGGTTCGATGCGGCGATGGACGGGCAGCGGAAAAGATCCCGATCCATAACGGCTTTTTCGGAAATCAGCGATGCCTACCGCGATCTTTCAGCCGAAGGGTTCACGCCTGAATTTCTGGGTTATGATCGGATAGACGCCCAATCCAATGTCATGCTGATTGTGGAAAACGGTACGGAAATTCCAATGGCGGAAAAGGGGCAGCTTATCGAAGTGCTTACCGAAGCAACGCCTTTTTACGGAAAATCCGGAGGGCAGGCCGGCGACACCGGCCGTATCGTTGCTGCAGATGGCAGCAATGCTTTCGCGGTGGCGGTGCGGGACACCATCAAGGATCCCACCGGCCTGATCATTCACAAGGGCATGGTGGTGTCGGGGACGATAAAAAAGGGCGATGCAGCCAGCCTGCAGGTTGATGCACCCAAAAGAGCAGCCACGGCCCTTAATCACACGGCCACCCATATCCTGCACTATGCGCTGCGCAGCGTCCTGGGGGATCACATCAAACAGGCCGGTTCTGCGGTAGGGCAGGATCGTTTTCGGTTTGACTTCACCCACTTTTCCCGCGTGGAATCGGCCGCTTTGGATGAGATCGAAGCCTTGGTCAACGACAGAATCCGTGAAAATGTTACCGTACAGAAGGAAGAGATGGATGCGGATGAGGCGTTAAAGTCCGGCGCCACAGCTCTTTTCGAGGAAAAATATGGCGACAGGGTGCGGGTGATTTCCCTGTCTGATTTCAGCCGGGAACTGTGTGGCGGTACCCACACGGACAGCACAGGAAACATCGGTTTGTTTAAAATTGTCAGTGAGTCAAGCGTGGCTTCCGGGGTACGGCGTATTGAAGCCGTTACCGGTTCTGCGGCCGTTGATTTTGTTCAGCAGACAACCGGCCTGCTGCACGCGACCGCCATGCTGCTGCGTGAAAAAACAGAGGCCCTGCCGCAGCGGGTCGAAAAACTCCTGGCCCAGCAAAAAGGTTCGGAAAAAGAGATAGAAAAACTGAAAGCCCGGCTGTCTGACCTTGCGACCGAGAAAACCGGAGAAACGTTCCAAACCGTGAAGGGCATAAAGGTTCTGGTGAAAAAGGTGGACGTCGAATCCCCGGCTGCCCTGCGTATTCTGGCGGACCGTTTCAAAGACAAGATGTCATCGGGCGTTGTCGTACTGGGGGGCGTTAGTTCCGGCAAGGCGCTGTTGATTGCCGTGGTTACCAAAGATCTGGCCGACAAATTTCATGCCGGCAACATTATCAAGCATGTGGCCGGGATTGTCGGTGGCGGTGGCGGCGGACGGCCGGACATGGCCCAGGCCGGCGGCACGCAGCCGGAGAATCTGGACAAAGCGCTGGATGCCGCCTTGGCCCTTATTAAAAATGTCCAATAATCAACATTCAATTTTTCAATGATCAAGTTCCGGCAGGGCTAATGTCCTGGACTACTTTAGAGATCGATTTACGATTTACGTGTTACGTTTTAGGTTCAGACCAGTCGTTCCGGGCTAAACGCGTTCAAGGCTTTCTGCCACGTAAATCTTAAAACGTAAAACATAAATCGATCGTTCTAATTTTTTTTTATCCAGGTCCTCTATACCCCTTTCAGCACATCGATCATGCTGAAAACCCTTCCCCGGCTGCCGGTCCGCACTTTTTCGTCCAGGTATACAATCGCATCCATGGTCCCCTGGGCATAGATTTCCCTGCCGCTTATATTGTGGGTGAATTCGAATTTCACCGTCTGATCCTCCGCGTCCAGTGTATAGGTGTGCCACCCATGGCCGTCCAGGTATCTCTCGGGAATACCCCATGTTTTGGCCTGGATTTCAGGATCACGCTCCATTTGAATGTCATCGGCCGAGAATACAAGGCCAAGGTTGTTGAAATATCCCACCATGGCTCTGGCTGTACCGCTGGTGTCGGCTTTGCCCTGTTGGTGGCTTTCGCGAATGGATAGGGAGTAACCCTTGAATAGGTCAGGAAATGTGTTTGCCGCCCACGCCATCATGGCCTGAAAACCCACGATTTGTTTGGCCATGTTAGGTGCTATGACCGCGGCTGACTGCGATTTTTCGACCGTATTCTCGAGGGCTGACCGGTCTCCGCCGGTGGTCCCCATGACAAACGGAAGCTGATGCCGGCAGTAAAAGGCGGCATTGTCATTGACGGCTGAAGGGTGGGTATAGTCGACAGTGATGAACGGTTTAACTTCCGTCAGAATGGTTTTTAAAATGGATTCGCGATCCTTGGGGTTGATCAGTTGGACCACGGCGGGCTCGACGTTGCAGACGGGTTCCTCGATTTCAGGCCCGGTCAGGGACCAGGGGAGCAGATTGAAGCGATTGTCGTTTTGGATGTGTCGGGCGATGACCCTGGACACATTTCCGGGCAAGCCGTTGATCATGACGTTGATGGGGCTCATTTTTTCACCTCCATGCATTCATTAGAAACAGTCAGGCGCCTTTCTGGTTTCTATCAATACCCGACAAGCATGCGTTAGAGCATCAATCCGTGCCGATAATTGTTTCTAATGTAAATGAAAATTGAATTCAGTTTAAGTACGAAAAGTCACACTTATTATAGGATCGCCGGAACATTTCAATAAAAACTATTTCTGCATGCTTGGCTGAGCGCTTTTTCAACCACATGCTTGAGGTTTTGAAATTCAGGGCCCGGGAAGAATCGCCCCAGATTGTCCCTGAGTGTTTTGAGGGCCGTGGGAATGTAGGCCTCAAATTGTATTTTGCCTCTTCTTTTGGAAAGATATCCGAACGCGCCCAGGGCCTGCAGGTTGCGGGTCAGGGCACAACAGGCATAACCTTTCAGGAAGCTATCCGGATTCAGGGTGATTTTCCGGGACAATTCGGCCATGCAGAAATCGAGAAGTACATCCTGCCTTGCCTGGGTGAGGGCCACGTAAGGGTCGATGAGCAGTGAGGCCAGATCGTACTGCAGGGGCCCTGAACGGCCGCCTTGAAAATCGATAAAGTATGGAGAACCGGCTTTGACCATGATGTTCCTGGACTGGAAATCACGATGCATGAAACCATTGAAGGCATGCTGCAGGGTCGCCTGGGCTAAAAAATTGAACTCGTCCTCGACATCAGCGTAGGAAATGCCCAGCCCCAGGTATACATTCAGAAATGATTCAACAAAATAGCGGCACTCCTTTTCCAGGATAATGTTCCGGTCATAGCTGGAAGACTGCCAGGTCCAGGCCGGCTCAAACCCCTGAAAACCCACCCTGGACATGTGAATGAGCTGCTTGACAATCGTTTTGTAAAGGGGCTCCACCGCGGCTTCCGATGCGGCACTGTGGACAACCTGCTGGAGGTGCTGATCACCTAAGTCCTGCATGCAGACAAGCCCCGAAAAGGTGTCGGCAAAAAATATTTTCGGTACGGGAACGCCTTGTTTGTGAAGGTGGCGGCCGATGTGGCAAAAAGCGTCCGCCTCACTGGTTTGATCGGCCTTTCTGATGCCGTGGTCAACCATGATTATGGAACGGCCTTTACGGGTGATGCGGAACCACTTTCGGTCAGACCCGTCGCCCTCTATATCCAGGAGATCCAGGGAACCTTCAGAAATACGGGGATACACCGATTTAAAGGCGGTTTTTGACGTCTCCCTGCGGGCAACGCTCCGGAAACGAGCAGGTGTGCCGATGTCGTCCCATAAAATTTTTTGGGGGGCATATGTCCGGATGCTTTTTCCCCGGGCCATCAGTTCCCGGTAGATGTCGATAATGTTTGAAAAGCGGTTATCCGGAATCAGGTCCAGGACCACAGGGTCGATGACATGGATGCCCGTGAAGGTCCAAGCCGGGGCGTGTGAATCTGCCGTGTGGAAATCCAGAATCGTCCCGTCACTGCGAATTGAAACCCGGTTGAACTCGGGATCGTTGCAAAGGACCAGGGTGGCCGGGGCGGTGTGCGCCCGGTGAAAGCGGTATACGGCCTGGAGGTCGATGTCGGTGAATATATCGCTGTTGACTACCATAAAAGGTTCATCATCCCAGAAGTGGGCAGCATTTTTCAACGCGCCCCCTGTTCCCAGGATTTCAGGCTCATAACAGGTTTTAACGGGGATGCCGTAATTCCTTGCGGTCAGAAATTTTTCGATTTCGGTGTTCAGGTGGTGGGTGTTGATGATAATGGCGGTTGAACCCGCACGAACCAGGTTTCGGACCATCCAATCGAGGATGGGCCTGCCGGCGATGGTAAACAGCGGTTTGGGGGTATGCCCGGTGTAGGGTAGAAGTCTTGTGCCGTAACCGGCGGCGAGTATCATGGATTTCATTTATAACGCCAACCAATCGGGAGATAAGGGCTCGCTCAAAAATAACTTCACATTTTCAGCGCCCATCCATTCCGCTCAGCGGTGTTGCGAAAATTCGACATATGCCAGATATTTCTATATTTTCGTGCCTTGCTGAGCGGGCGCCTGAACTCTGAAAATCTGCGAACTTATTTCTGCGCAAACCCTAAGCCTCATTTTGAAATTAAAGGTTTATCCTTGCCTGGTAACGCTGGATAATACCCGTGTAGTACTCAATTTTTTCTACGTCTTCCTCACCTTTGACGCCGTGGGTGTTGAAAAAATTGACCCCGTTTTGAAAGTACACTCTGGAGATGGATTCGATGTGCTCCACTTCTTTGGTTTTGTACATGCGGTGGCCCTGTTTCAGTATGTTTTTGAGGCGATCTTTGGAGGATGTCGCATTTCTGGTGTGTTTTTTGAAGTATTGGAGAACGACCCAGTAGGATTCGAAATAGGTCCTTAAAAACCGGGCGTGCAGCTTCAGTTTCCTGAATCCGGCGGCAGTGATGTTATAGGTTTCAGGCAGTGTGGGGTGGGGGATGATAATGGCGTCGTCGATAAAGGACTTCACGGTTTTGCGTACATAAAAACCAGGTGTCAGGTCCACATCAAAGGCAAATTCGTATTTGAAAAAATCCTGTAGAAATTCATAGTCGGCGCGCAGGTCGGATGCCGAAAATTGGAAGGCATCCTTATCGAGAATGATGAGGGCCGTAAACGCGATCGGAATGAAAAAAGAGATGCAGTTATTTTTGTAGAACTCAAGAATGGGTCTTTTGTCGACATTGACCTTGAACTTACACGCTTCCAGCGGCACGGACCGGCCATCTGCTATACGATCGACGAGCTTTCTGGTGATATAGGATTCCAGGGCATTGTCCATTGCGTGCACATGATTCATGACAAGTGTATCGGCGATATCGGCTTTCTGCATGTTGAGATGTTGGAGATAAATCTCAGTATTCGACATCAGTTCATTGTAGGTGAGTCTTTTTTTGGTGCTGTTCAACAGGGTGCTTGCAAGCAGGGCATGGGGGGTGACCACGGTGACCGTATTGATTGCGTTGATAATGCGATGCCCCAGATTTCTGCACAGCGCGTTCTGTTCTTTCTGAGTCATATCTAAGATGTTCAGATTGTCCTGGGCCAGTATCGCGTTTAGCGAAATGGGTTCATTGAATTTGATGTATATTTTACCGTACCTGTTTTTCAGAAATTTTCTTGCATTGAGCACCTGCAGGAAGTTTTCATCCTCCTTTTGGCCCCCTTCAACTTCGTGGAGATAGGACTTTTCTTCCAGGACCCGGTCATATCCGATGTAAACCGGTGCGAACACGAGGTCTTCACATGCGCCATTCTTATAGGCGTTCAGCAGTATGGAAATAAAGCCCAGCTTGGGCATGATCAGTTTGCCGGTCCTGCTGCGCGTGCCTTCAATAAAAACTTTCAGGTTGAACCCTTGCTCCAGCAGTTTATGGATGTACTCGCCGAATACCTTGGCGTAGAGCACGTTGCCTTTAAAGGTTCGACGCAGGAAGAATGCCCCCAGGGCCCTGAAAACAGGTCCCAGAGGCCAAAAGGAAAGGTTTTTCCCTGCGGCGATCAGCGGCACGGGCATGTTCTTGATGTACATGAGGTAGGGCAGCATCAGATAGTCCACATGACTTTTATGGCAGGGGATAAATATGAGCGGGCCTTTTTGCGCCATGGTTTTGACGCGGTTCAAGCCATCCTCGTTGTAGTTAACGCCCTGAAACATGGTGTTTAATATCCACCCGACAACAACTTCGGCGAAGCGCAAAAACCCGGCATTTTGTTTCGCTGCGATTTCATCCAGGTAGGCATCGGCACTTTTTCTCACCTTCCAAAGGGGGAGGTTGCGTTTTTCGGCGTGAAGATCCATAAAACTTTTCATGCGCCGGTTGGTCAGTATATTCTCCTTGACCTCTTCGATCGATTTCCGCACTGGCCCCGTAATGCTTTGACGGTGACGGTTGATCTGGAGCAGAAGATTTCGCCGGAGCATCAGTGCCTGTTGATCTTCCGAGAGATCACGGCTTTCGGGAGCGGACAGGAACCGCTGTAGATTGACCGGCGTTGAAACTTCATAGAACATTTTTTCCGGGGTTTTGAAAAGAATGACCAGGCGCCGCAGGAGTCCCGGCCGGGCCACGGAACCGAACAGCATGTCCGTCACGGTAGGAATTGAGCGTGACGGCTTTTTACCGAAGGCCATAAGCTGCGGTACGATATACACCGGTTTGTCCGTGGACTTCTGGTGTTTGATCAGGAAACCGATGGGGTCAAGCTGCGCTTTGACAAAACGACGGTAGAAGCCTTTTTTTTCGACCAGGGACATGAAAGCACATTTTCCCTTCAGCAATTCCTGGGTGAAATATCCGTCGTGGTAGGGATCCGGCTGCTTGAAATGGAGCAGGAAAGCGTCGGCAGCCGAGATGAGCACACGCAGAGTTCTCTTCACCGGCTGCAGGATAAAAAATCTGTATCCCAGCCCGATTTCGGGCGTCGGGAGATGGTTGGCCGGGTAACGGGTGTGGTAAAACAGAAAGTCAAACTTGCTTTTGAATTTATTCAGGTAAACGATGGTGGCATTTTCCGGGATGTCCCGAATCACGGCCAGTTGTTCCTGGTTGTCTTTTATGCCTGAAAAGAAGAGTTTGAGCAGCCATGTGGCGGTCATACCTTTTTTCACGGGAAGATAGTTGAAAAAATTATCATGGGTACCGCCTATAGCCCTGTCGATCCATTTTCTAAACCGGTTTTTTACTCGGCTGGCAAAGCCTTGATTTGATATTTTCATTTAAAACCTGATAGCGTATTTCAATCGTTGTTCAAAACAGCTTTAAAAATATCAGAAGGTGTGGATGTTTGCAATATTTTAAATTTAGGCTTGCGTTACGAAAACGGGTATGATATTTCCGAAACCATTGCTGTGCAATGAAAATGAACTTATAACTTATTGAAATAAAAATGTAATACGAAGGAGGGGGAGTTTATGAAAACGTTGATTGGTGGTGCGGTAGCAGCGGTTCTGGGGCTGATTGGCCTTTCGGTGTGGTTTGGCGCTTTTTTGCAGCTAGTGGCGGGTGCGTTGCCCGTGATGCTGCTTCTCGGCGGAGGATTGGCCCTCTATCTAGGGTTTGACGAGCTTAAAGACACATGGAAAAAAGACGACTCATCTTTTGATGCGGCCAGTGCGTCCGATGATGACGGAAAATACACGCAGGAGATCGACGAGCTGAAAAAAGAGATCGAGACCCTGAAAAAAGAAGAATCTTAAGATAGTATTTTTATTGTTTGATCGAAAAAGCGGCCTGTCGTTTATTGACGCGGGCCGCTTTTTTATTTCCGGGCTGCTGCGGCAGATTTAATGGCGCCGGTTGCCAGCCGGTCCGCCTTTTCATTGCCCGCGTTGCCGGAGTGTCCCTTGACCTTGATGAATTTCAAATCCTTGAAAAGTTTCATCAGTTCCGTGATTGATGCGACAAGATCATGGTTTTTTTTGGGCTTCCAGCCTTGGGTGAGCAATCCAACAGCATAACTGCTGTCCGTATAAATACGCACCGGCAGTCCGGTGTTTTTGATTTCGGAGAGTCCGGTTCGAATGGCTTCGAGTTCGGCGATGTTGTTGGTGGCAATCCCGATGTACTGCGAAATTTCTTTCTCGTGCACGCCATAACGAAGAAAAATACCGATACCGGCCGGACCGGGGTTTCCGGATGAAGCACCGTCGGTATAGGCGTGGATGGTTGCTTCATCGTCGGCTTGGCGGCCGCTCTTGCCATCGCTGTCGCGCGTCGCAGCGGCAGTGGCTCCGGTATTTGAATCGGGTTTGCAGCCCCCCTTTTGGGGCAGGGGCCTTACACTCTGGGGATGGACCTGGTATTCGTGCGATTGGTCGAGCTGGTATTTGATCAGCACTTTGCCTTTATTGACTTCGGGGAGATCGTCCGCGTCCATGGCAACCCACACCTTGTTCCCTTTGAAACACATGCGTTTCCAACCCGGCTTGTTCATGGTCGATAATTTCCACCCGAATAGATTTTCATGTTTACGTTAATATGATCCTACGAATATTTCCGAAATTTTTTTTGTTTCAGGCATTGTTGTACGCGAGAGGCATGAAAATTTATTCGTCATATAAATAGTATTTCCGGCTTGTGCATCGAAAGGATTCAGTTTCGTCTTTCCATGAATTGATAATGGTCTCGAGAGGTTCCAGGTTCTCAACCCGTTCGCGGATTTCCCTGCTGCCGATGATGAGATCGATGGGTAATTTTTTGAATTCGTATTCATAGGGCGGCTTCTTCCACTCGAATGCGTCTGCATGGCAGGATATCACCCCCTGCAGTAGCAAGAGTGTTGCGGCATAGGGCCTGTACAGCCCGGGGTCATGAATATGAATTTGAAAACCCCGGCAGAGCATTTTCCGCCACTTGTTGGCTGTCGGTTCGAACGCGGTGCTTCTGAGGATAACCCCGGGCATTGCTTTTTCATGAAGGAATGCGATGATTTCCACCGGGTCGATGTACGGCGCACCGCACAATTCAAAGGGCTGTGTCGTACCTCTGCCTTCGGAAACATTGGTCCCTTCCCAGATGACCTGGCCGGGATAGACCATGGCGGACGCAGGGGTTGGAAGATTCGGGGACGGCGCAACCCAGGGTAGCCCGGTTTCCGAAAACAGCATGCCGCGCTTCCAGCCGGACATGGGCACGACTTCCAGATTACAGGATATGCCATATTGCCTGTTGAACAACAGGGCCAATTCGCCCATGGTGAGGCCGTGGCGCATGGGTATGGGATACCGCCCCACAAAAGAAGTGTATTCCGGCGACAGACAGTTGCCCTCCACGGCAAGACCCCCCACCGGGTTAGGCCGGTCCAGCAACAGCACCTTGACATCGTGCTGCCGTGCTGCTTCCAGACAATAGGCCATTGTGTACATAAAGGTATATACGCGGGTCCCGACATCCTGCAGGTCGATGATCAGAACATCGATGTCGGCAAACATCCTTGGTTCCGGGATGCGGGTTTTCCCGTAGAGGCTGTACACGGGCACACGCAGTAGCGGATCCAGCAGGTCTTCCGACGTGACCATGTTGTCCTGTTTTTCAGAGAAGAAACCGTGCTGCGGTGAGAAAAGCGCCCTGATGCTGCAGGGTAACCGTGAATCGATCAATAACCGGGCATGCCGCAGTCGGCTGTCGACCGATGCAGGATTGCACAACAACCCCACAGCTTTTCCGGCCAGCCATTCCGGCGGGGATTTTATCAGGTTTTCCAGACCGGTAACCACTTGTTGCATGACCTATACTCCAAAAATGGTAGATACCCGGGTAAGGGTTTACCGCGAAATCCTAAATCCAAATATCAAAGGCTCAAATGCTCCAAACATGAGTCATTGGCATGAGCCTCGGTAACCTCGTTTCGATTCAGGCGTAAACAAGAATAGCACATATCGGGGGCGATAAAAAGCTGCAAAAGGCCTATTGCGACGCCTTTAGGAATACATTTGGGGTTGACACTCTAAGAAATAGAAAATACAAAGCAATTTTGTTGATCGGCGGGCTCGGTGGTTGCTTTTACTGCACGATCGGTGCCTGAAGGGCGGATCCGAATACGGGGAGCATTCCATATCGTTTAAAATATGAAAATAGATCTGGACGGTATTGTTATCATAACGGGAAACTACGGCAGCGGTAAAACCGAGGTTTCCGTCAATCTGGCCGCAGAGCGAAATTCGGGAGGGACCGAAGTCCGCCTGGCCGACCTGGATCTGGTCAACCCTTATTTCAGGACGCGCGAAGCCCGCCATCAACTGCGAAATCTTGGCATAGAGGTCATTCTGCCCCCTGAACAGTACATGACGGCGGATCTTCCTATTCTGGCCCCGCAAGTGGCCGGCGCCATTCGGGAGCAAACAGCCATGGTGATCCTGGATACGGGCGGGGACGATGTCGGTGCCACCGTTCTGGCAACTCTGGCGGACAGGTTGCAGGGCATATCCTTCAAGATGCTTCAGGTGGTTAACCCGTTCCGGCCATTCACGGAGACCGTTGAAGGGTGCCTCAAAATAAAAAGCGAAATCGAAGCGGCCTCCAAAGTAGAAATGACGGGTATTGTCGGGAATGCCAACCTGATTGACGAGACGCAGGCCGGACATATCTACGATGGGTATGAATTTGCAGCCGAATTCGCTCGCCAGAGCGGCTTGAAACTTGAATTCGTCACTGTGCCGGAAATACTGAAGGCCGACGTTGACACCGGCCGTTTCGCATGTCCGGTGCTGACCATAAAGAGACAACTTGTGCCGCCCTGGAAACAGGCGGTCGCATTGACATAAATTTTCATGCTCAACCTGCTACAACGGAGCATGAGACATCCTTTTCATTTTGAATTGGGCTATTGACACACCAAAGACTGTTCATGAAAATTTGCAAAATAATAATGAAGGAGATTTAACGATGGCCTATGTTTATTCGATCGATATCGAGTACTGCAAAGGGTGCGGTTTATGTGTCACCGTATGCCCGAAAAAGGTTCTGGAACTTGAGAGCAAGGTCAGTTCCAAAGGGTATTTTCCTGCCTATCGAGCACGACCGGAAGACTGTATTTACTGTGCGACATGCTGCAGGATGTGCCCGGATGTCGCGATCACAATTGCAGAAGAGAAAGCGGCATGAAGCCGCTGCACACGAGCCGACGGCATTTTGCATCTAACGGATCTAATTGTACACAACCTTTGCTGATAATTGCCTGCTTCCCGGGGAAGCGGCAGTGATGAAATATTCTTGGAGGGAACAATGTCTAAAGTACTGATGAAAGGCAATGAGGCCATTGGGGAGGCGGCTATCCGGTCGGGATGCCTAAATTATTTTGCTTATCCGATAACCCCGCAATCCGAAGTCGCGGAATACCTTGCAAGGCGGATGCCCGAAGTCGGCGGCGTCTTTCTTCAGGGCGAGAGTGAGGTGGCGGTATCCTACATGATATTCGGGGCAGCTGCCGCCGGCGCCAGGGTCTTTACAACCTCTTCCAGTCCAGGCATCAGTCTGATGAGTGAAGGTATCAGCTACATGGCCGGTGCCCAGTGTCCCGCTGTATTTGTGAACATCATGCGCGGCGGACCGGGGCTGGGGGGCATTCTTCCGTCCCAGGCCGACTACTTTCAAGCGACCAAGAGCCTGGGTCACGGAGATTTCAGGCTGCTGGTAATGGCGCCGGCCAGTGTTCAGGAAGCCGTGGAGATGATGATGGATGCCTTTCCTCTGGCTGAGAAATACAGAAATCCGGTGATGATTCTTGGTGACGGGCTTATCGGACAGATGATGGAGCCGGTGGAGTTCCCGGATAGCAAGAAAACGGAACCGCTGAACAACGATGCCTGGGCGACCAGCGGGTTGGACACTCGCAAAAGCGACACGCGCAACCTGGTAAAATCCCTGTTTCTCGATCCTGAGGCATTGAATAACAACAACCTGCTTTTGAAATCGAAATATGAACAAATGAAGCGCGAGGAAGTGCGCTTTGAGGCATACAACACGGATTCGGCGTACAACGTGCTCATCGTCAGCTACGGGACCATGAGCCGGGTTTGCCGAACAGCCATCGACAGCATGAAGGCGGATGGCATCGAAGTGGGGATGATCCGTCCCCAGACACTCTTTCCTTTCCCGGAGGACCAGATCAGGGCGGCTGCGGACGTGACCCATTGCAGTGTCGTTGCCAGCATAGAAATGAGCATGGGTCAGATGATCGAGGATATCGAGCGTTCGGTACAGGGGAAAAAGCCGGTCAAATGGTTTGGCAAGTGCGGCGGTGATGTGCCCACGCCGGAAGAAGTCGTGGCATAAATTATCACATTCACGTTACTGAATAACGCGCATCAGGTAGAATATTAGGGGCCTTGCCCTGAAGGAGATATGCAATGGGAAAAACATTTGCCAGGCCGGAGTCAATGTCATTAGCGGTGACCCACTATTGTCCCGGATGCACACACGGTATAATTCATCGACTGGTGGCGGAAGTGATCGACGAACTCGGTATTTGCGGACGCACCGTGGGTATTGCGCCTGTCGGCTGTGCCGTGCTGGCCTATAATTATTTTACATTCGATTTTCAGGAAGCGGCGCACGGCAGGGCGCCGGCCATGGCTACCGGCATCAAACGCGTACGACCGGACCTGACGGTTTTTACCTATCAGGGGGACGGCGACCTGGCCAGTATCGGCATGGGTGAAATCATTCATGCCGCCAACCGCGGGGAGAAGTTCACGACCATTTTCGTGAACAATGCCGTTTACGGAATGACCGGAGGCCAGATGGCGCCCACAACCATGCCGGGCCAACGCACCACCACATCACCATTCGGCAGGAATGTCGATGATGTCGGCATGCCCATCAAGGTTGCCGAGCTGCTGGCCGCACTCCAGACGCCAGCCTACATTGTCAGGCAGGCTGTCCTCAAACCCAAGTATATTGTAAAAGCGAAAAAGGCTATCAAACGGGCATTTCAGTATCAGCTCGACAGGAAGTGTTTCAGCCTTGTCGAAATCATCAGCACCTGTCCAACCAACTGGGGGGTTAACCCGGTTGAGGCGATCACGTGGGCCGAGGAAAAGATGCTTCCATACTATAAGCTGGGAGAATATAAAACACCGGAGGATGTATAATGCAGAATGAAGTTCAATTTGCCGGTTTTGGCGGTCAGGGCATCATGCTGATTGGTAAAATTCTTGCCCACGCAGCCATGGAAGAGGGATTCGAGGTGTCGTGGGTTCCCTCCTACGGGCCTGAAATGCGCGGCGGTACGGCTTACTGTACTGTCGTGATCAGCGACCAGCCTATTGGTTCTCCGGTAATCAAGAATCCGCGGCATCTGGTGGCCATGAACCGGCCCTCTCTGGAGAAGTTTGCCCCTGCGGTGCAAAAGGGGGGCATCATATTCATCAACGGGTCCTTGATATCGGTGAACAGCGGCCGGGACGATGTTGATGAACTGGTGGTGCCGGTGGTCGAAATGGCCAAAGAACTGGGCAATGTGAAAACAGCCAACATTATCGCCCTTGCAGCGTTTGTGGCCAGAAGCGGCGTTGTCGGCATCGAGGCCTTGAAAGGGTCGATAAAAGAAGAATTTGCCCAAAAACAGAAACTCATACCCATGAACATGCAAGCCGTTGATGCAGGTATCCAGGCGGCCAAAAAAGACTGAACCGGGTTGTCGAATGAAATTGAAAGTTCCGGAGGCCATTCTATCCATCGCCCCCTATGTGCCGGGGAAGCCCATTACTGCGCTCGCAAGGGAACTGGGCGTCCGTCACGCCATAAAATTAGCCTCCAATGAGAATCCCATCGGGCCGTCGCCGCTGGCCCTGAAAGCGCTGCAGGGAATTTTGAGTGAACTCAACCGCTACCCTGACGGTGGCGGATATGAACTTGTCGGTAAATTGTCGGAGAAATTCGCTGTTCCTCCGGAACAGATCGTTTTAGGGGCCGGCTCGGACGACATCATCGCGATGCTGACCCGCGCCTTGCTCATGCCCGGTGACGAGGCGGTGATGCCCAAACCGTCCTTCCTGATGTACGATATCATGGTGCGGAGCGCTTCTGCACGGTCTGTGCGGGTGCCTTTGAAATCCCTGGCTATCGATCTGGATGAAATGGCCGCCAGGGTTAATGACAAGACCCGTATGATCTTTCTGACCAACCCCAACAATCCCACCGGGACCAGCATATCCAAAGACGATTTCGAACGGTTTCTGAACAGTGTTCCCGCCGAGGTGGTTGTTATCGTAGACGAGGCCTAT
>JAFDAT010000352.1 GCA_019313725.1 Deltaproteobacteria bacterium | reverse complement strand
TTCTTGCAGAAGGACTCTATAGGCAACGCTGCCTTGTTGCATATTTTTACTTTGAAAATAAGATCTGCTTTTTCCAGCCAGTTGATAGGGCCATTCAGATCGGCATATCCTTTTTTCCCGGGGATAACACCTTTGAATCGATACCGGCTGACGGAACCTTCAACATTTTTAGAGAGCTGCATGGGGACATCTTCAAAAATAGAGACAATATGCATGGAGTTGGTTTTGCCGGAATGTTTGGCAAAATCCCGATAATAGCCTTCAATGAGCCCTTTTTGGATCTTTCTGGCATTATCCATTGCTTCAATACGGTTATCCCGCATGGAGATGTATTCGGAGACGACTTGGGGCATGCCCCCTGTCACATAATACTCCTTTAGGCACCCCCATAACTTCTGATGCGTTGTTTCGGATATGGTGCTGGCCTCTCTGCTTGATTCCAGCACTTCTATCAACAGGTCCTCATTGAGCGCTTTTAAAAACTCCGAAAATTTCATCGGAAATAGATTTTTAAACTCAACTTTGCCGACAGGGAAAGATTCTGAAGACAGGGCAACGCCAAGTAAAGATCCGGCACAGCACAAGGCAAGTTCCGGCATGGATTCGCAAAAGTATTTCAAGCTGGTTAAGGCTCTCGGACACGCCTGTATCTCATCAAAAATTACCAGATCCGATTTTGAACTTATCCTTTCTCCCTTATGGATGGAAAGATCTGTCAGAATTTGGTTTGGATTCAAATCCGTTTCAAATACGGGCGACAGACCCTTATCCTGTTCAAAATTAAAAATATGGAATTTTAGGAACTCATTCTTCCCAAAATCTTCCAAAAGATAGGTTTTTCCCACCTGCCTCGCCCCTTGAAGAAGCAGGGGTTTACGGGTTGGGGAGGATTTCCAGTCAAGCAGGCTTTTATATAGGTCTCTTTTCATCTATTTGGTGTATTCCAAGGCTTATAAGTATTTTATTTAAAAAATAAGACTTTTTGCAACAACTTTTTCATTATATTCATAATTATAGCAATGACTATATCTGTAAAATGTTTATATTGTCAACAAATTTTCTGGAATATAGAAACAAAAAGATGATTTCTTATGAAATCATCCTTTCGTTATTTAATCAAAATCCGACTGGTTCGATCAGTGCCGACGGATTGTTCATTACGCCTTCATTATCGCTTGGGCGCAAACGTAAATGTCATCCCATCTTCGCCCACCTCGACATCGCCGTCGTAAACATCGCCCACCCCTTTCAAATACCGTCGTTTTAAAATGAAATTGGTGAGGGGCGGTACGACATGATAGAAAACCAATTTTTTTACCCCGGCATTCTGGGCGATCTCAGCTGCCTGGACCGGGGTGAGGTGGTAATCCGTAATATCGGTAAATATCTTTGACAGGGAGGGCTGATTGACCTCTGATGCCACTTTGGCAGCCAGATGTATTGTTTTGGCATCCAGCGCATCACAGATGAAAAGATCAGCCTTGTCCGCTTGGCTGGCCAGGGTGTTGGTTTTCTTGGTATCTCCGGTAATCACCACCACGTTTCCCTTGTATTCAAAACGATATCCAACGGCCGGCTCGGCCGGGAAATGATCGACCTCAAAGGCCCAGGCCCTGAGCCCGTTTCTGTCAAAAAACAGCTTGGCCTTACCGGGAGCTTCGAGGGTGACGATTTTGGCAATTAGCGTAGCACCTTCTGCCGGGGCCACATCTTCACCGTGGTGGGCGGTGCGATACACAGAGTCCTGTGCATAGGCCAGGGCATACCCCTTGACCACCTGTTCCACACCTGGAGGCCCGAATACCTCCAGCCTTTTTTTACGGTTCCCCTGGACCCAGGAATACATGTTGGCCTCTCCCAGGTCGGCAATATGGTCGGAATGAAAGTGGGTCAGGAAGACAGCGCTCAGATTACCCATGGGAAGCCGCTGCAGCAGGGCATTCCGGGCCGTGCCCGGTCCGGTATCCACCAGGATGAATTCCCCTCCTGCGATCACAGCCGTACTGACCGAAACCCTTTCGGTATTGGGAAACGGGCCGCCTGTGCCCACCAGGACCACATGCATGTTGCCGTCTTTCAGCATGTCCGCCCGATTTTGCATCATTTGCTTCTTTAACCCCCGTTCCACTATATTGTCACAGGCCGTCAGGGAGAAAATTATGACCAAAACCATGAGCAGATATGCTATTTTTTTCATTTTACAGACCTCCGTTTTCAAAAAAGCTCCCGGCAGGGTTAAAATCCTGCGCGACACATTGCGATCATTAATCGTTAATTCAGTGCTATCGTTTCAGCCCTGTTGTTTATGCAACCTAGGGTTCAGTTTATGCGTTCGATAGGCGGCAGCTTCCATGTCCCGTCCAGAAACTCGGCTTTGGGCAGGTAGAGCCGCATGGTTACGGCGAAAGCATCTGCGGGCGCCGGCAGCCAGTTGGAACTTTTCGTATCCGGCTGTTCATATTGAATCAGAATGTCCAGTGATCCATCCGGGTTGAACTCCAGCGAATCGCGATCACCGATGGCATACCGTCGGATGGGGTTGTCAATCAGAAACCCGCGCTCATCATACATGGTCAACGACCAGAAAGCATCCACCGGCGGTGTCTTCACGGATGACCGTCCATTTGTTTTCCGCACTAACTGAAATTGCTCATTCTCCGCACCAAAGACTTGACAGGGATTCACGCATATAATGCCAGGCAATTAGTTATTTTTGAAAATTCTTGGAAGTTGTTCCACCAAATAAAGGGGGAGTGATAGCAGATCGAACTCAACGGTAACAGACTGTTTCTTTTGACCGGAAGAATGCCTGACGGTTTGGAGACTCGGTAAATTCAAATCAAAACGGACGGCGCAGGGAGTATTTTTCTGATGGGCAAAAAGGAGCAAAGATTTGAGGGTGCCGCTTTTGCCGGCTTTGACTTCGATGGGAACGATTGATGGACCTAATTGAACGATGAAATCGACTTCGGCATTGGTAGATCGTCCCTCCCGCAGCCAATAGGTTAGTTTTGGTTTTGTGTTGGATTTACTGAGAAATGGCAGGTGTTGTGCGATGAATTGCTCGGCCATCTTTCCTTCATTGATGAACTCACGTTTGTTCAGATCGCTCGGATTAATCCACCGGGTGCCACACAGATAATTCATCAAACCACAATCCAGGAAAAAGGGCTTGAAGATCCGTTGGTTGGCAGTTGCTTGTAGCGGCAACCCCGATGCATCGGAGTGAAAGGCAAGGTTAATGATCCCGGCTTTCATCAGTAAATCAACAACTTTGCGAATATCCCGGGCGGGCTCGGCCGGATCGACGTTAACGAACTTAAATTTTTCACCTATAGCCAAAGGTACGTATTCATAAACTTTATGCAGGCGCAGCAGTTCCGCCTGAGTGGCGTACTTAGAGAAATCATCCCGATAGGTATCAACAATGGAGGCATGAACGTCAAAGGCATCGTCAAAGGAGCCGGTTTCAATGAACCGGCACACTGCTTCCGGCATACCTCCGACTAATAAAAAGGTTCGTTGAAGTTCCAACAATCGGTCATGGGCGGACAGGGGAAAATCCTCGGCTGTTTGAAAATCTCTGAGTAGTTTCAAGAGCGGTTCTTCCCCGGATGCCTCCAAGGTTTCCTCAAAGCTCATCGGGTTAAGGTGAAGATATTCGATGCGCCCGACCGGCATCGAGAATGAATGTTTAGAAAGGGTAAATTCCAGCAGGGAACCAGCAGCGATGACTGGGAGGTGCGGAAAGTCTTCATAAAGGTATCTCAATGACTGCATGGCGACGGGGATCGATTGTATTTCATCAAGGAAAAGCAGACTCCCTTCCCGATCTATCAACCCCTGTTGGCAAATATATTCGAGTTCCCGCAGGATCCTTCCTGTATTCTGGCTTTTGAAAACGTCGGTCAAGGTCAGGTGACGTTCCAGATTGACCTCGTGAAGTGTCAAATCGTTCGCTTTGGCAAATTGCTGAACCAGGGTGGATTTTCCAACCTGGCGGGCACCCCTGATCACTAACGGTTTCCGGTTGGTTTTGTCTATCCATTTGGCCAGACTTCTTTCGGCGAATCGTTCCATTTTC
>JAFDAT010000351.1 GCA_019313725.1 Deltaproteobacteria bacterium | reverse complement strand
TGCGCGAGATGGATCGTCAGACCATCGAGTCTTTCGGTGTCCCGGGCAGGGTCCTGATGGAAAACGCCGGTTTCGGTGCCACGCGGGTCATGCAGGCCTGTTTTCCCGGCATCGATTCCAGGAAGGTGGGCATTCTGGCCGGCAGAGGTAATAATGGTGGAGACGGTTTCGTGATTGCCCGCTATCTGTCTTTTATGGGGGTGGCTGTCCGTGTCTTTTTATTGGGGGGGAAATCACGCGTAAGGGGAGATGCCGGTGCAAATCTGGCACTTTTGAACCCTTTGAGCATTCCTGTTTTCGAAATTATGGACAGCCCCGGTTTAAGAAAGAAAAAGGCGGCCATGCGCCGACAGGATATCTGGGTTGATGCGCTCCTGGGCACCGGTTTGAACGCGGACGTCCGGGGATATTACAAGGAGGCCATCGATTTCGTCAACAGGCTGGCAAAACCGGTCCTGTCCGTGGATGTGCCCTCGGGGTTGAATGCGGACACCGGCCAGGTTTGCGGAACGTGTATCCGGGCGACGGTTACGGCGACATTTGCCTTTGCCAAGCTGGGTCTTGCCCTGTTTCCCGGAGCCGGATACTGCGGCGATCTTAACATTGTCGACATCGGCATTCCGCCTTTCATCGTCAAGGCCGTGAACCCCCGGCAGTCATGGCTTGTGCCGGCAGGGATAAAACCTAAGATTCGCGAGCGCAGTCCGGAAGCGCACAAAGGCACCACCGGCCATTTGCTGGTAATTGCCGGTTCACCCGGGAAAACCGGTGCGGCGGCAATGACGGCCATGTCAGCCATGCGTGCCGGTGCCGGGCTGGTGACATTGGGGGTGCCGGAGAGCCTCAACCGTGTGGTTGAACCGCAGGTGACGGAAGTCATGACCGTTCCGCTGCCCGAAACCGGGGACGGCATGCTGGCCGCCGCCGCGCTGGATACGGCAATGGCACTTCTGCCCGGCAAACGATGTGCTGCTGTCGGCCCCGGCATCGGCACGGGGGTCGGCGCCGGCAGGCTGTTGTCCGGCCTATTGACCCAGGCCGCAGTGCCTCTGGTCATAGATGCCGACGGTATCAATATTCTGGCCGGCGATCCCGATATGCTTAAATCAACGCGGGTACCTGTCATCATTACACCGCACCCCGGTGAGATGGCCCGTCTGCTCCATACCACCGCAGAGTATATACAGCACAACCGGGTTGCGTGCGCCCGTGATTTTGCCAAAGAATACGGTGTCCATGTCGTGCTCAAGGGTGCCGCGACCGTCATTGCCCACCCGGACGGGAATGTCCATGTCAATTCTACGGGTAATTCCGGAATGGCATCCGGCGGCATGGGCGATGTCCTCACCGGTCTGATTGCCGGTTTTCTCACCCAGGGCAATACCGTAGAGGCGGCTACGCACCTGGGTGTGTATTTGCACGGCAGTGCGGCCGATCACCTTTTCGCCCGTAAAGGCCCTTTCGGGTTTCTGGCCACGGAAGTCATGGACAGGATACCCGCAGAAATCGCAGGGCTGATCAGGGCAGTTTGAAATTCATCACCTGGGATCTGTACTATCATTGTTGTTGAACCGTCATGGAACTTACCGTAACCACAAAATCTGCAGCAGAGACCGACCGGCTGGGCGAACTGCTCGGCCGGTCCATATTTACGCCTCTGGTTATCGCCATGAGCGGTGATCTCGGGAGCGGCAAGACTGTTTTTGTCCAGGGGCTGGCACGGGGCCTGGCCGTGCCTGACAAGTATTATGTCACCAGTCCCTCCTACACGCTGATCAATGCGTACCCGGGTCGTCTGCCCCTGTATCATGCAGATTTTTACCGTCTTGCGGGTGAGGCTGACCTGGAAGATCTCGAACTCTACGATCTTGTCAGCGGAAAGGGGGTCGTCGCCATCGAATGGGCCGAGAGGATTGACGTGCAGAATTTGGGCGCGCACCTGGCGGTGCGAATTGAAACCACCGGTGAGACGTCCCGCGTGGTTTACCTATCCGGTACTGGACAGGGCAGTTCCGATCTGTTAAGAGGGGTGAAAAAAAAGTTGAGGTAATGAAGATGGGACTGATAGTGCAGAAATATGGCGGAACTTCCGTCGCAGACCTGGACAGAATTCGGAACGTGGCAGAACGGGTGGTCAGAACGTATGATAACGGACACAATGTCATCGTTATTCTATCGGCCATGGCGGGAGTGACCGACAAGCTTATCGGACTGGCTGCCAGTGTGACGGAGGCGCCTGACAAGCGGGAAATGGACGTGCTTTTAGCCACCGGGGAGCAGACCACTTCTGCACTGTTGGCAATGATGCTGCGATCCATGAACTACCCGGCACGGTCCCTTTTAGGCCACCAGGCCGAAGTGGTGACCGACTGTGATTTCGGAAATGCGCGGATCATTGAAATCGGGGCGAAGCGCATGAAGGAGCTGTTGGAAAAGAGAACCATTGTGGTGGTTGCCGGTTTCCAGGGGACTGACCTTCAGGGAAACATTACCACGTTGGGCCGCGGTGGTTCGGACACATCCGCCGTCGCCATAGCCGCTGCGCTGAAGGCTGACACATGCGAGATCTATACGGATGTCGACGGGATTTACACCGCCGACCCGAATATCTGCCATAAAGCCAGGAAGCTCAAGGAGATTTCGTACGATGAAATGTTGAACATGGCCAGCCTGGGGGCTAAAGTACTGCAGATACGATCGGTGGGATTTGCTAAAAAATATAACGTACCTGTACACGTGAGGTCGTCATTTTCCGAGGAGGAAGGAACCATGGTGGTAAACGAAAATTCCGGAATGGAACAGCTGATGGTATCCGGGGTAACCCATAATAAAGATGAGGCCCGCATTACGCTCAAAAAGGTGCCGGATCAGCCGGGAATTGCGGCTAAAATATTTTCCCCCATCGCGGAAACCGGTATCGTTGTGGACATGATCATTCAAAATACCCGCGTCGGCGGCCAGACGGATCTGACTTTTACGGTGCCCAAGGCGGATTTTAAGAAGACCCTCGAAATTCAGAAACGCATTGCCGCGGAGATAGGTGCCGAGGACGTGTTCGGTGATGACCACATCGCCAAGGTTTCCGTCATCGGCGTGGGCATGAAAAACCACTCCGGGGTTGCTTCGATCATGTTTAACACACTCGCCCGGGAGAACATCAACATCATCATGATCAGCACTTCGGAGATCAGAATCTCCTGCATCATAGAAGAGAAGTATACCGAACTGGCAGTGCGTGTCCTCCACACGGCCTTTGGCCTCGATGCCGAGTGTGAAACTTCTTGAAGCGGTTCAGCAACGAACAGTTGATTCTCGTTCTTCTGGTGGCGGCCGTGATTCTGGCGACGGCGGCCGTGCGCATCTTTTTTTCGAGCCCCTAGGGAAGCACCAAGACATAAAGGAAACCCAGATTTTTCAATACAGCCTGGGTCAAAAAAATGAACATCGAATAGCCAACAGCAGTGGTAATCCGCCTTATTTAAATATCCAATTTCCTAGTGATCAATTTTGCTATCTGCACGTGGGCATTGATTATTCGCCCTTTCCTTCGGTAAGCGCTTGTTCGATTTCAGTGAGAATTATTTTCGCGGCCGCAGCCGGATCTTTCGCATCCCTGATGGGACGGCCGATAACAAGGTAGTCTGAGCCGTTTTTAACGGCGCCGGCTGGCGTCGACACCCGCACCTGGTCATCCGGGGCTGTATCCGTTTTTTCCGGCCGAACGCCGGGGGTGACCGCCAGAAAATTTCTGCCGAAATGTTTTTTTATGGTACCCGCTTCCAACGGCGAACAGATAACACCCGCACAGCCGGATCTGTCGGCCATGCCGGCTTTTTTCAGGACAAGCTCCGGAAGGTTGGTCGCGTAGGCCTTTTCATATCCTGCATTCAAGAGGTCGTCGGCCCCGACGCTGGTCAACACCGTGACACCCAGAACAGCCACCTTTCCCCGGGATCCCTTGACGGCAGCTTCGAGCATTCTTTCCGAAGCACCGCAGTGGACGGTTGTTAGGTCGATGCCGTATGCCGCCACCTGGCGCATGGCCCGGCGAACGGTTTCGGGGATATCGTGGAGGTTCAGGTCAAGAAATATTTTCGACCCC
>JAFDAT010000350.1 GCA_019313725.1 Deltaproteobacteria bacterium | reverse complement strand
CCTGGGTGTAACCGACATAGGCAAACTCGCCATGGCCCTGGTTGATGCAGCGACAATCGTCATCGGCACTCCCACAATCCTGGCAGGTCCTCATCCTTACGCTGCTTATGGTGCCTTTTTGGCAAATGCCATTCGTCCCAAAGCAAAATTTCTTTCCATCATCGGCTCCTATGGATGGGGGGGAAAGACCGTGGAAATACTTGCGGGAATGATCCCGAATCTCAAAGTAGAAGTCATAGATCCCGTCCTTTGCAAGGGGGTGCCTTCATCAGATGATTTAAAGGCCCTGGATGATCTGGCGACCACTATTGCGGAAAAACACAAAGAACACAATTTTACATAACATTAGAGCAGGAGATGGCATGGATAAAAAGCGCTGGGATGAAATACTCGTAAACGATCACGAAATGATTGAACGAGCGATGGATGTATTAAAAAATGAGCTCGAGAAATTACCGGATAGATCTCCAGACCTGTTTTCACTAAGGCGTACCATCGATTTCCTGCTTGAGTTTGGAGACCGGATTCATAATAAAAAAGAAGAGGACTGGTTGTTTCCCTTGCTGGTCAAAAGAGGTGTCCCAGAGGATGGCCCCATACGGGTCATGGTGGGTGAACATGAATATGAAAGATTGCTCCTGGATCAGATGGCCGGAGACACCGGCGGCATTCCCGCAATGACGCTGGAAACAAAAATCGATTTCAAGAAGAAGGGATTGGAATACCTGGATGTTCGTGCCAATCATATCTGGAAAGAAAATGATGTATTGTATGCCATGGGGAGAAAGGTTTTTTCCGAAACGGACAACACCTCCCTTGTCAACGCTTTTGAAGGTTTTAGCGCCAGTGTTTACGGCGGCAATTTCGAACAAAAGATAACGGCCATGCTTCATGAGCTTGAAGGTGGAAAAGCTGCCCGAACCAGCCTTTTAACCAATCTAACCTATGAACAGATCGACGCCATCATGGAGACCCTCCCGTTTGAAGTCACGTTTGTTGATGCAGAAGATTCAGTGGCCTATTTCAATCGACTCGACAAGGAAAAGATTTTTGTCCGCAGCCGATCGGTTATTGGACGCAAAGTCGCCAAATGTCATCCGGGCAAGAGCATCGACAAGGTCGAGCAAATCGTCAATGGTTTTAAGAGCGGTGAATTAGACAAAGCCGAGTTCTGGATTGCGTTGGGTGACCAGAAGGTCTTGATCCGCTATTTCCCGGTACGAGACGGGCAGGGAAACTATCAGGGTGTCCTTGAAGTGACCCAGGAGATCAGCGAAATCCAGAAACTGACCGGCGAAAAACGATTGCTATAATCTTATCCCTTCATTGGAGCCTGTCTCCATTGCTTCTGCAACGAGATCCTCAGGGCCTCTTTTCATTGTGCTTATTAAGTGTATGGATGTTGCCAAATCCTGAATCATACTTAAAACACGGAGCCCGACAAACCTGAGAGTTTCCGGCAGCTCACCCCTGGGGTGGACAGTCCTGATTCGCTCTACGTTATAGTTTGATCCTAATCTCGACAAAAATTCCAGTATGGATTTCTTGGTCCTTGGTGTCTCAATACGGTATCTTTTCTTGATCTGACGAAAAAGTACACTCAATGTCTTTGGAACGGCAACATAAGGCAATCGCCCGTCGGTCCTGTTTTTCAGGAGAGGGCCACCGATTCCAAAATATCGGACAACGGATTCCACTCCCGGAATTCCATGCCGCAGCGCAACAAAGAATCGGTGAACGTCGTAGTGATTGTGGTGGGCAAGACCAAAGGCATTGTAAACCGGGAAGGTCTTTTCTTTCACTTCTTCCATTTTTTCAGTCGTCCTTGCCATATCCCTGTTTGTTGATGCGAATCTGCCGTGAATCATCTTGGCCCAACGTAAGAAACTCTCAAAGACCAATCCATCTTCAAGCCCATTCGGCGGTTTCCTCAGGTTTTTCCAGAACATGGTTGCATAACCGTAGAACAAGGCATCGACCGTCTGATCTCTAAGCTGACCAGCATCCATATACTTGAGGGAATAGTTTCCCAAAAACTCTATAATGATGCGTGCCAGAATCCTCGTGAATTCAAATTCCGTCTCCTTATCCAACGATTTTATATAGATCAGCATAGAGCGCGAATGATCTTTTTCCAGAAGATCGTATGCACGGGGCAAAATGATCCATGAAAGTGAAATATCGTCGAAATCCTTAAAGAGTTTCGCAGGATGCATTGTCCTGTTTATCAATGCGTAAGTCGCTTGAGGCTCCATTTCGTCCAGAATTGACCGTGCTCTGGAATTCTTTCTTGAATTCGATATGATGCCTCTTCGTATTTCTCCTATATCCTTCATCAAAATGGGATACATCAGTTCGACAGCATCATCGGCGACCGGCCCTATCGATTTCCAGGCCGGCGCAGTCATTTTAAAAAGCGCCCAACAAAATTGTTCGTCAAAACCGACTCGTTCAAGTGTGGGAATAATCCTGAGCTCTAATAATCGATTGAACCGATCAGAAAGCGCCACCGTCTGTATGTTCTGAACAGCCGCATAGTACTTTTCTTGAGCTTCTTGTTCAAATGATTCGATTTTCTCCTCGAATAAATTTGGCGCTGCTATCGGCTTACTTGTGCTCTGTCTCATAAGTTCTCCTATCGGTGTAGGTTAAAACCAACTTACTATACAGAAATTTCAAATTAAATCGTAAACTTAGTAGCCAGATTGCTATAGGATCAGCGCAAAAATCTTCCAGAATATTTTTCAAATAGTATAAGAATCACGACTTAGGAATTATCACACATCGAATTGTGCGCTATCTTTGCAAAACAGAGCCACAATGTAGCCCTGTTTCTTGAATAGTACCACATTGTGGTCCTGTCAAGCTTTTTTTAAAAACAAAAATATTTTGTGCCGGCCACCATGTGGTATAGTAGATATGTTTGAGGAGGGATCTAAATGGAAAAACAGAAAATAGTTAACATTAGGAATTATCAGGGGAAAACGCAGAAACAATTGGCACAGTTGATCGGTATTTCCCTTAAAGCCATCATACCGTTTATCTAAGTTTGATATCCCTTGGGGTCCTTTATTCCAGGCGATTGGATATCACGGCCAAAAATCGCGAATCCGACAGTGCCGATGAACCCGAACACAGATGCCGTTACAAGGTTCATTCCCGGGCTTATCTGCCATAGAAAAGCGCCGCCAAGCGCAGCAACGGCGACAAAAACGTCCCGGATCAGATAGTAAAGCCCGAACATGCCCGCTTTACAGCTGTCCGGAGAAAGATCCATGATCAACGCCTTACGGGTTGGTTCGCCAAACTCTTTCAGTCCCCGCAGGATGAACGCCGCGACCAGCCATTCAAGAGATTGACTAAAAAGCAGCACCAAAGGGAAGAGGGAGAAAAAGAAAAAAGTAACTACTACAAAAGGCTTTTTGGTACTGCGATCAGCGAGATACGCAACCGGAATGTACACCAGCACTGCCGTGGTCATCTCTATTGTGGTCAGAGCCCCAAATTGCAGCGCGGTTACCGGTTCAGCGATGGTTTTCATGCACCATACAACAACGAAGGCATAGGGAATCTGCTCGCAGAACCGCACGAGAATGTCGGTTACAAGCAGCCCCTTCATGGACGGATTCATCAGCTTAAACAGCTTCAAGGGGTTTTTTTCAAGTACCAGCCCGCAGGTATCTTCAGGAGTTGTGCCTGACGCTTTATCATCTTCAATCATGCGCTGTTGCAAGAAAAGGGCCACTGTTGCCATGAAAAGAGCGGCTCCGAAGGCAAGCCTTACGCCATCACGCTCTCCCCAGACGCTGATAAAGAACCCACCGACCAGAGGACCAAGGGCCATGGGGATACGGCGAACCAGAGAGTGCATGCTGACTCCCATAGTGCGCTTTTTCTGGGGCAGCACCTTGTACAATAGGCTCATGGTGGCCGGTAGGGAGATGGCCGACCAGGAAATAAACAGCACTGCTCCGACCAGTACTGCCTGCCAAGTGGGAATCAGCATCACGAGGGCAAAACCACTCATGGCTATCAGATTGAAGATTAAAAGCGACTTTTTAGTGACGATTCGATCTGACAGGTACCCACCCGGAAATGAATAGACAGCCGAAAGAAA
>JAFDAT010000349.1 GCA_019313725.1 Deltaproteobacteria bacterium | reverse complement strand
GCAGGACTGATCAACGCACTGTACGAGGCTGGATTTTCCATGAACGAAATCAACCCGGACTACGTGGTGGTTGGAGAAAGCCGTTCCTACAGCTATGAAAAGATCGAGCGCGCCGTAAGGCTAGTTCGAAACGGCGCCAAACTCATTGGCGCCAACCCGGACCTGACGGACAAGCTGGGCAAGGACTTCGCTCCTGCTACCGGCGCACTGATTGCCCCCATCGAGCTGGCCAGCGGTACAAAAGCCTACTTCGTGGGGAAGCCCAACCCAATCATGATGCGCCACGGTAGAAGGCTACTGGGCTGTGGCCGTCAGGCCGCAGCCATCGTCGGTGATCGGATGGACACGGACATCATTGCCGGCATCCATTCGGATATCGATACCGTGCTTGTACTTAGCGGGGTTACCAGCGAAGAAGATCTCAAGCACTTTGCTTACCACCCGCGATACGTCCTTTCAGGGGTAGGAGATATTCCGGGATGATTGTACAGGTGATCGAAACATTGGTTTGCCGGGTGATTTTCCAACAGGTGTGGACGCTATAAGAGCGTGCGGAACCAATATTCAGATGGGTAGGGTGTGTAAAACACAGCCGTTAATAGCTCCAACTTATTACTATCCAGCGATGTTTACGGGTTTTTAGCACATCACCACTACCAACGATTTTAACCAACTTGCATTTTTATGTTATCACGGGGAAAGATCATTTAGGCCATTTTCCCCTTTTGCAATATTGTAAGAAAGTTGGTATCTGTAGCAGCAATACAATAGATTCTGATTGCAGATATGCTCGGAAATCACAGTTATCTCGGCGAAGTGATATTTGCAGGATCTCTCCATGTATCTCCGGTGAAGTTAAGTGTTTCTCAATAAATTTTGAAACCCGCTATTTCAGCCCAAGAGTTTGCCGCCAAAACAATTGGGTGATAGGAGTAAAATGTCTGCATATCTTATTGGACATATCTCAGTAAAAAATAGCGAGCTCTGGCAGCAGTATGTGGCAGGAGTTCGAGAATCACTTTCTTCTTTTGAATCTAGGATTATTTTCAGAGGTCAACTTGTTTCTGTTCTTGCAGGTGAACATGAACACGATCTTGTCGTCGTAATCGAATTTCCTGACTATCCCACGCTTAACGATTGGTATAATTCCGAAAAATATCAGTCACTAATCGCTCTCAGAGAAGAGGCGGCAAATGTTGTCATCACGACCTATAAGGCATAGCGTTTGTTACGTACTCTCCAACAAAAACAAGGTTATCAGGCACCTAAAATATTGCCGGTGTGCGATTATTATCACCACCGACCAAATCTTGCATTGGTAGGATCTCCCGTGGTACCGAGCTCTTGGGGTCGGACCCGCCCAACAATCTGAAATATTAAGATTTAAAAACTGCAGTTTAAGAAATCAGGTGAGATCAGCATGACCCATTCGAGCCGATAAATCATTGCCGAATAGTCCCGACTGATTGGTAATGATTTCCTCATCATCAAGCCGCAGAAGCCTTTTGTCAGAAAGCTATAAAATTGATCAAATTGCCATCCTAAACGGCGCTGATGACCGCCTTCACTCTTTACCGAAACAAATAATGCCGGACTGTAATTCCGAAACAGGAGTTTGTTCAATGTAGATGCAATAAATGGGAAAAAGGGACAGAATTTTTCCTTCCGCCAGGATCAGGCTACAACTGTTGAAACCAGTTTAAAAATCGTTCATCCTGAAAAGCCATGATTTTCTGCATGCACTGCATCAGCTTGGCGGTGACCGGGCCGGGGGCATCCAGCTCGCGATCCTCATAGCGGTTGACCGGGGAAACCTTGACCCCGGTATGCGCGCTGAATATTTCGTCTGCATCCAGCAGCGCATCCGGCAGCAAAGCTTCCTCCGAGAAAGGGATATCCAGCAAAGGGGCCACCTCCAGAACGGATTTGCGGCTGATGCTGTTGAGCACCCTTCCTAAGGGGGGGACCTTGAGGACACCCTCCTTGACCAGAAAAATCGATTCGGTGGACCCTTCCGCCAGAAAACCGTCGGTGCCGGCCATCACACCGATGTCAAACCCCCGCTTGTTGGCATCCTTGCGCGCCAGGTACCCGTTCAGGTAGTTGGAGCAGGCCTTGGCCTCCACCGGAACGGTTTCCGGGTGGATTTTGCGCCATTTCGAAAGGCATGCGGATAGTGGTTCGGTGCTGTCCAAGTGCAGGTCAGGAGTCTCCGGAACCGGGAAAATAGCCAGATCCAGCTTGGCATCCAGCACGAGCTCGATCACCACTTCCTCACCCCAGAAGGCCATCAGCTTGATCACCCCCCGCCCCATCCGGTTGGCTCTCACGGTCTCGGCCACAGCCGCGGCTATCGCTTTCGGGGAGTACGCCAACGCCATGTCCAGCAGCTCAATGCTGCGCATCAGCCGCTTGAGATGTTCATCCATGCGAAAAGCCGCGGGTCCGTCAGGCCCCACGTGAATCCCGAATATTTCGAACACGGCCGAAGCCCGGGAAAATCCATGCGACAACACCGGAATCGTAACCGACTTCCACGGGACCAGTTGACCGTTAAACCAGACTTTTTGATCTGCGTACATGATGCCTCCTCCATAAAACGTAAAAAGAAATTGAACATCCAACATCGAACATCGAACGCTGAACATCGAATATGGAATTCTGTCTTTTTACATGCGGTAAAACGAACCGCTTTCCACATTCGACGTTGGATGTTGAACGTTCAATGTTCGATGTTTATCTTTTCAAGCCCTTTAGTTCCCGATCCACAATCGTATTGAACGCCCTGCCCCGCTCAAACTCGTTGTCGAATTTCTCGAAACTCTTGGCGCCGGGCGAAAAAACGATGGTGGCGTCCTTGAAATCTCCGGCACGCTGCAGTGCGACGCTAAAACATGCATCAAGAGATTTTTTAATATCCGGCGATCGGATATACCCGGACAGTTCATGGAGCATCTTGTCGGTAGCGCTGCCCTCCAGGAAAATGAGATTGTCAGCGGCTATCCTTTTTCTGACTGTCACTGCCCACGCTTCATAAGTAAGTTCCCTGTCCGTACCCCCCGTGATCAGGATACAGTTTTCGTTCCCGAAACGTCTTACCGCCGCCGCACAACCGTCCGGTGAAGTTGCGGCATTGTCATTCACTACCATGAGCCGATCGTTCCTGAAGATGATTTCCTGCCTGAAGGCAATTTCGGGAAGCGTCCCTACCCCGGCATGGATCTCCGGCCAAGGCACCCCGGCCTGATGGGCAGCCAAAGCACTGGCCAGCAGGTTCTCGAGGTTGTGCCGGCCATGCTCGCCTGCAAATCCCCTGGTTTCCAGCACCGTCTCCGCCCGGATCTCTCCCTGACCTCGAAAGCGGGCCCAGTCGTTATCGTGATAAAGACCGGCAACATCACCGGGAAGCCTTGATGCCGAAAAAAACAGCACATTTTGGCTGTCGGCTTTTTGCCTGAGATACTCGGTCCACACGTTGCCGTAATTCAATATCAGGAGCTGCGAGGCCTTCTGACACCTGAAAACATTAGCCTTGGTATCCACATATTCTTCCATGGAAGTGTGCCGGTTCAGGTGATCGCGGTATATATTGGTGACAAGGGCTATCTCGGGACCGCGGGACACGCCCTGAAAATATTCCAGATGATAGGAGGGCAACTCGTTCACGACAACCCCTGCTTTTCCTTCACGGTTCGAGGCGACATCCGCAGCCCTGTCTTCCAGCTTCTGAAGCGTGTGCATGAAAGGGTTGTCGGGAGAGTTTCCGGCCGGTACGGCAGCAAAACGGCGCTTCAGGAAGTGCTCAATCCAGGCACAGGTGGTTGTCTTTCCCCGAGTTCCGGTGACAGCGACGATGGGCAGTCGGCACAGCCGGTAGAACAGGGTAGCCTCGTTTTCCACACGCTTGTTCAATTTCTTGGCAAGCCTTACATAACGGCTGCTGACGGGGATGTCCGGGTTGAACAGGACAAGGTCGCAATTGCGGATGTCCTTTTCATTGTGCCCACCCAGTTTCAACGGCACGGGGTGATCAAGCTGGTCCAGCGACACGGCCAGGTCGGCTTCCGTCGTCAGATCGGTAACGGTTACCCGTGCCCCGTGCCGGATCAGCCAGTTTGCCGCC
>JAFDAT010000348.1:520-6744 GCA_019313725.1 Deltaproteobacteria bacterium | reverse complement strand
TAATGGCCTTGATCAGGCGATCAGGATTATTCATCAGGCAGAGAAAGTAATGATTCCAGGGGCCCCTGTCAATCGAATCACAAAGAATTCCAACCTCAGCTTGCAGTGACGCAGCCCGGTGGGTATGTCCGCAGAGATTCACCATCGGTCTTGATTTGACGATATCGACTATGTTAAAAACGGGCATGAATAATCCAAGGATATACTTGGTATACATAACGGTGGGTGATAAGGATGAGGTCCGTTCCATCGGCCGGGTACTTGTTGAGTCAAATCTGGCGGCCTGTGTGAACATATTGGAACACATGACTTCCATGTACCGTTGGGAATGAGGAATACGATATATGAAAGATGAAAAAGGGCGATACTATCATCCCTTCCCGCAGAACAAAAGGGTACGGATGTACGTTCAGAAAACGGGCAACGATATTTTGTTCCGAATGTGGAATGCGGATGACCCCCAAATGTGGGAGGAGCACGGTTGGGTGCCTTACAAGGCGGTGACCCGTGCAGCTGAAATGTACGACAAGAAAAACTTCGACCCCGGCCGGGCTTATGACATCCATGTGGCCAGAGAGGTGTTATCCGAAGATGGATGAGGGCAGACACAACCTGAATTTAACGGCCCGAATTGATAGATAATTTCAAATCGGTTTGTTCAAGCTCGGGTCATCGTTTTTGCAGAATCTGCTTTACCGTATTGCCGTCGACCTGAGCGCCAAAATATTTCATTATGGGGCCCATGGCCTGCATCTTGCTCTTGAATTGGGAAAAATCGATATTTTCCTGAATCCAGGCGGTAATCTCGGATTCACCGGCCATTTTAGGAAGATATCCGGCTATGATATCGATGAACGGCGAGTTTTCCGTTTCGCCTTTATGTTGCAGCATTTCTTTTTCCGATTTGATCAGCTTTTTCAAAATCTTGATGACGTCATCGTCTGAGAGTTCCTTTTGGTCGGATCTCGCGAACTCGCCCATGGCCACACGCAGGGCATTTTTCCCGTGGTCGTGCCTGGCCTTGATTGCGACAACGAGGTCTTTTTTGATTTGTTCCTGAATAGTCATATTTTTCTCCTTATCATGAAAGGTAAGTATCTGCAATGCGAATTCTGCTGGTAGAAGATGACCTGAAGATTGCCTCCTTCATCAAAAAGGGACTGGGAACGTCCGGATTCACGGTCGATCACGTGGCCGACGGGGAAGAAGGGAGCCGTCTGGCCATGACGGAACCGTACGATGTCGCCATTATCGATGTCATGCTGCCGAAAATGGACGGCCTGACCCTCATCCGAAGAATGCGCGACGGCAGGGTGGAAACACCGGTACTCATTCTGAGTGCCAGGGATGCCATCGATGATCGCGTCAAGGGGCTCCAGACCGGCGGGGACGATTATCTGACCAAACCTTTTGCCTTTTCAGAACTGCTGGCACGCGTACAGGCCCTCATCCGCCGGTCGAGCAATATCGTTGAACCCACCCGGTTGGAGACGGGCGATCTGCAGGTAAACCTGTTGTCCCGCGAAGTCGCCCGCGGCGGGAAAAGAATTGAACTCCAGCCCCTGGAGTACTCGCTGCTTGAATACCTGATCCGAAACAAGGAAAAGGTTGTTTCCAAAACCATGATCATGGAGCATGTCTGGAACTATAATTTTGATCCCCAGACCAATGTCGTAGAGGCACGGATATGCCGTTTGAGAGATAAAATCGACAAGGGGTTTGACCAAAAGCTAATTCATACCATCCGTGGTGTCGGTTATGTTCTTAAAAAAGGTGCTTGATCTCCGTCACACCCTGGCATTCAGATTGACACTCTGGTACGCCAGCATATTTACGCTGTCGGCATGTATAGCCTTTTTGATTTTCTATTTTGTGATTTCCGCACTTTTTCAGGAGCGAACCGACAAGGACCTTTTGAAGCAGGTGGGCGTATTTACCGCCATGCTCAATGCAGACGGGGTCGAAGCTGTTAAACGGCTTGCAGCCCAGGAGGTGCAGGCTTCCGGTGAAAAGAAGGTTTTTTTTCGTCTGCTGTATCCCACCGGTATTTCGTTTTCCTCCTCCAACATGTCTTTCTGGCGTGATATCGGCGTGACGCACCATCGCTATTCCTCTGAAAAAACAGCGCGTGCGCATCATCTACAGCGCTATCGGCTCCGGCATCATCCTTCAGTTGGGATATTCGATGGAAAATGTAACCGGGTTTTTCCAGGCCTTCCAGAAGGTGTTCATTCCGGTCATGCTCGCCCTGATTATTGTGTCGGCCGGTGCTGGCTGGTTCATGGCCCGTAGAGCCCTTGCCGGTGTTGGGGCGGTTACCCGCACGGCCAGGAAAATTTCGGCAGATTCCCTGGAAGAGCGGGTCCCGGTACCGGGAAAGGGTGATGAGATCGATCGGCTGGCCAGGACGTTCAACACGATGCTGGATCGGATCGAACAGTTGGTGTCGGGCATCAAGGAGATCAGCGACAATGTGGCCCACGACCTCAAGGGCCCCATAACCGCCATACGCGGAGCCGCGGAAATAGTGCTTACCACCGGTAAAATCAGGGCGGAATTCGAACAGATGGGTGCCGATACCATAGAGGCCTGCGATCATCTCCTGGACATGATTAACACCATGCTGACCATATCCAAAACCGAAGCAGGCATAGGCGAATTCCAGCCGAGGGACCTGGACATCGATCGAACTGTCCAGGATGCCTGCGAGCTTTTCAGCCCCATGGCACTGGATCAAGACCTGGAACTCCGGTGTGAGACCGCAGCCGGGGCGATTGTGGCGGGTGATGTCTCCACTGTTCAGCGCATGATCGCCAATCTCATTGACAATGCCATCAAGTATACGCCGCCGGGCGGCAAAATAGATGTTACCACCGGCATTGACCCGGATGGCCGGGTTGTCATATCTGTCAAGGATACCGGCATCGGCATATCGGCAAAAGATCTTCGGCAGATATTCGACCGTTTCTTTCGCTGCGACCCCAGCCGTTCGAAATCCGGGGCCGGTCTGGGCCTCAGTCTGGCTAAAGCCGTGGCCGAAGCCCACAAGGGCAGTATTGAGGTAAGCAGCACCGTGAATAAAGGCAGTCATTTCACGGTTGCCCTCCCTAATAAAATTGAGGTTTAGTGGGAACGGTACCCTCCTTTCCCATTAAACCTCAATTTTATTAGTATAAATCTGTTTTGGCTATGCAACTATGGGGATAAGTCAATCAATATTGTTTATTAGCGGCGAAGCCGCGTTCCATAAAAAGGCCGTGGGCTGGAACATGCACCCGCATGTTCCAGCCCACGGCCTTTTTATTACCGAATGGTAATGTTGCCGTCATGTTCCGGTTAACTTGGTGTGTTATCATAATTATTAGAAACAATTTTTTGCACTTTATTTCGTTACGTATCAGACGTTAGCGCATTGATCATGGACGGAAAAACGACTACCTGTTTCTAATAAAACAACACCAGGAGGAAAATAATGAACCGGATACATAAAAAATTAGCCTATACAATTCTCTTTGCCGCCATCAGCCTGTTTGTGGCCACCACCCTGCTGACAGCAGCTACCGCGCAGGACACGACCACCATCATGGTCCCGGCGAACTTCAGTCAGCTGGCCAAAACTGCAAAACCGAGCGTTGTCAATATCAGGACGGTGACCACCGTCAAGGGGGGGGGCAGGGTATTCCGCCATTTTTTTGGCAACCCGCACGGCGGCAAATCCAACCCTTTCGAGGAGTTCTGGGGGCCGAACATGGAAAACGGCCCGTCGCGGGACTACAAGCAGCGCAGTCTCGGTTCGGGGTTCATTATCGATAAAGAAGGGTATATCGTCACCAACAATCATGTGGTTGAAAATGCCGATCAGATCAAGGTAAAACTGGCTGATGACAAAGAGTACGATGCAACCCTGGTGGGCCGTGATTCAAAGACCGACCTGGCCCTGATCAAGATATCGGCCCCGGGTGACTTGACCCCCATCAAAATGGGCGATTCCGAAAGGCTCGATGTCGGCGACTGGGTTGTGGCCATCGGGAGCCCTTTCGGTCTGGAGCAGACCGTTACCGCCGGTATCGTCAGCGCCAAGGGGCGTACCATCGGTTCCGGGCAGTATGATGACTTCATACAGACGGATGCGTCCATTAACCCCGGAAACAGCGGCGGACCACTCATCAACATGTCCGGTGAAGTCGTGGGCATCAACACGGCTATCGTGGCCAGCGGGCAGGGTATCGGCTTTGCCATTCCCATCAACCTGGCCCGGGGCATTGTCGAGCAACTCAAAGCCAGTGGAGCGGTTACCCGGGGCTGGCTGGGTGTGGGCATTCAGAACCTGACGCCCGAACTGACTAAATACTACAAACTGGATGAGAATGAAGGTGTACTGGTGACCCAGGTGTTCAAGGGTGATCCGGCCGAGAAAAGCGGTATCCGGGCCAATGATATTATCACCGAAGTGGATGGACGGCCAGTGTCGTCCGTACGGGAGCTTTCAGGGGTGATTGCCAATACGCGGATCGGCAAGCGTACGACCGTAACCTACATGCGGGACGGCAAGAAAAAGACCGTTTATGTAGAACTGGCTAAACGTGATGATGATGTGCGCGAGGTAAAGTCGGAACCCGATGAAAACGAAGATCTGGGCATTCAGCTGGTGGAATTATCTCCGGAATATGTCAAGCAGTTCGGCCTGGACAAAGATGAGGACGGGGTCCTCGTGGGGGGGCTGGCGCCGGGTGGAAAGGCTGAAAACGCCGAAGTCAAGCGTGGCGACCTGATCAAGGAGGTCAACCATGTCAAGGTCGGCTCGATCAAGGATTTTCGCAAACAGGTCAATAAGATCGAAATGGACGAAACCATCAACTTTCTCATCAGACGGCCGCGCGTGGGGTATGTGGTCGTAACAATAGAACGCTAGCCTTTTTTATAAACCACACAAAGGACACAAAGTTTTTTCATTCTTCTTTGTGTCCTTTCCCCATTATAGCAGATGTCATAGATTTGTTCCGATTGAGATCTAAATGGTATAGAAGGTTCCATATTTTTTTCAAAGCAACAGATCATTATGCGTCTGCATCGCTATGGGATGAAAGATATCGGCTTGCCGGTACGAAATGCCAGCGCGTGGCAGACCGCCATCAGCTGTCTGTTTTCGTCAAATACCTTGATGTCGTAGGATGATGTTCGCTTTGTGCGGTTGATCTCTACGGCTTCGGCGCGCAGGCGGGCTCCGGGGTCGGGACTGGCCATATAGGTCACATTGACATTCATCGCTACCGCTATGGTGCCGTGGGTCTGCCCGGCGGTCTCAAAGGCTTCATCGATCAGGGCGAACAGGGCACCGCCGTGGGCCCGGTGGTAGATATTGCTCATGCTGGAGGGGTCATAGTTCATTTCCACGGTGGAACGTCCGGTTTCTAACGCCACCAGTTTCATGTTGAACTGTCGCGCCAGTGGCTCTTCGTCGACCGCACGCATTATGGCTTCTTTCAGCTTGGCATCCATTTCGATTCCCTTCATTGGAAACAGTCAGCCGCATTTGAGAACAGTATTCCTGTCCCAAAACCCGGGATATTAAACACCATCCGTGCTGATACATGTTTCTAATGTGTATAAATTTTCATGAATTTGCGTAAAATGAAAATACGAATAATTTGGTGATAGTGGATGTTTCACGTTTCGTTGTGCGCGTCAGGGCATGAAAATTTATTAGAAACAAGCAGTCGTTAGCGCTGACGGTTGGTCTTGCCGGCCGATTTTCCCGCCTGCTTTCGATCGAGCAGGCAGAGCACCATAAACGGCAGCTCGATGATAAATTCCAGAATAAATCCAAATATAGCCGTGAATATTATGACGGGCAGTTGGAATATGGCAAAATAAGCCCTGGATTGGGTGATGGTATTCCTGAAATGTGATAATGTTGATTGCATCTTATACCTGTACTTTGTTGTCTTTGGTGACAGGGTCAAACCTGTCAAAGCCTGTCTACCCCATTTGTCAAGAAACTTCAATATTGAAATATGATGAGCCCGTCTGTCATCAATACTTGAAAGGGGCGCTGAAATTTGATATATATATCTATAAGTTATTTTTAAGCGAGCCCTTAAGCAGGCCACATGCCAAAACACGATCCATATCCTGAAACCGTTTCCGCTGCCATGCAAGTGGATATCGGGGGCATTACCCTGAAAAATCCGGTGATGACGGCTTCCGGCACCTTTGGTTATGCT